>JAGPUY010000336.1 GCA_018067265.1 Oceanihabitans sp.
TCATTAAATAGTGGAATGATCCTTTACAATAAAGTTCGTTATAAGTGTTTTTTCTGGAGTAAGTTAGAGTAAAATTCAGGTTGTAATATTTATATGTAATCTTGTTAGTAAACTGTTCTCCGGTTTCTTTGCAATAATCTACTGTTTCACTAATTTGTTTAAGTAAACCGCTCATTAAAAACGCATTTATAGTACTACTATCTTTTACATTGAAAGGCAGGTTGTCATACATTCTAAAAAGATATTTTAGTAAAATTTGTAAATATCATTTGTACAAATCTAGATTTTTGTATGTTTCAAATGAGCTATATGGTTAGTTTGATGAGTTCTAAAGGTTAATCCTGTTATGATTAATATGTTTGAACACATCGCTAAAATCTCTTGTGTGGTTTTTTTGGAAGTAGTTAATGAAATAGAAAACAACTAGTTCGTCGCAAGTGCTCGAAAGGTCGATTAATATTAAATCTTCATGTTTTTTACTCGCTCCTTTTAGTACATACTCCATTTCAGTACAGAGTAGTTTTGTATAACGAGGTTTTTTCCATTTAGTATTGTCGTGGATTTGTAGCCAATAATTTTGATCTGATTCTGGATCAAAATAGTGTGTTTTACAAATAATTAAATCCGTTAGGTGAGTTATGCCTATTTTTATTTCTTGAAGTTTGTATTCTTTAATAGCCTTGAGTTTTCCGTCATTTATTTCTTTATAAATATGGGTTACTGTTTGAAATATATTTGATGCCATGTTATACTATTTATTAAGTTTAACAATTGCTTTTTCTACCTTTTCGCGTTCAAAGAATACTTTACCGCCAATTTGAACGGCTTCTAAGATTCCTTTGGTTCTCCAGTTGTGAATTGTGCTTTTGTTCACACTAAGCATTTCCGCTAATTGGTTTCTTGAAAGATACTTTTTAGGCTCTTTGTGTTGTAGGTGGGTTGTGACTTCTTTAAAGTGTTTGTTTAATCGTGTATCGATTAAATCGGCTAATGCATCTGGAGTGATGCCGATGAGTTGAATTTGTTTCATTTACAAATAGTGTTAAGTTAATATGTTGCTTAACTACTGTCTTTAATGTTGGTTGTTTTGTAAATCATACATAACAAACTGCATTAGAATATTAGATAGTAATTATCGCTTCTTATATTATTTTAACAAATGTAAATAGGTTGTATAGAGTTGTTTATAATTAATTATTAAGGTAGGAATTTGTGTTTTTATATTAATTTATATCTAATGATATGAATAAAAAAAAAGCAACTATATCTATTTATATTTAATGATATGAATCAGTCTTAATTTTAAGGAGGTTATTAGTTGATTTTATCTTGATGTTTTCTCGTAATAATAGCTTCTTAAGGTTTTTGAGGTATATGGAAAGTCTAATCTCTTGGATATAAAATTTATAAAATCTTCGTCTGATATGTCTAGGAATTCATTTTTCCACTCTTTTAGTGCGCTTAAACTTCGCATTAGGTGTTTATCCTTTTGATTTAGGTGCGTGAGTTGTTTTCCTGACTTATCTTTTTTATGTTTTTTTAGGTTGTCAATAAATAGTTGAGTTGATTTAATTCCTCTTTGGTTTGTTTTGTGGTATCGAGAAGATATGGTTTCGAAAGTTTTTATAAATTTTTTTAAAGGAATATCTAATGTCTTGAGGGTTTTAATGGTTTTTCTTATAATCCATTGCGCTGAGTTCTTGTTGTAAAATACTTTTTTTAGTGTCAAATATGCTTCCTTTATTTCTTTTTCTGAAAAGTTGTTTTTGATTGAAATTGGTTTTCTCTTTAGAATTTCTAATAATGAATCATTTATTGATTTTTTAATGAATAAATCTTGTTTGTCTAGTAATTTAGTATCGTGCATTTTTTTTTATTGCCTGACTTACAAATATATTAATCTGTTAATATTACTTATAAGGATGTTTGTTATTTAGTATTGGTTTGATGCTTTTTTAATTACAGTAAGTTTAGTGCTATTCTTCGCTTTTTTTCTTTCTTCGTGAAACTGGTCTATCTGTGTTTTCGAACGTATAATGTTAGTTTCATCTTCATTATTTATATATGCTCTTAGTTGGTTTTCTGTAGAGTGACCTGTGATTGCTCTAATCAGTGAAGTGTCAATTTTGCCATAGTAGTTTGTAGCAAATGAACGTCTAAAAGTTCTTGAGGTTATAAGTTTATGCTTTTCGTGCTTTTCAACTACATTACGAATTTCCTTTTTACCGTCTATCTTCAAAACTTTTGCTTTACTACCTTTTATAGTTTCGTTAATTTTTGAAATTTCACATACTTTTTTTATATCACGATTTAGTTTTACTCCATTTGCAGGATAGTCTGTTTTAGGTAGTCCGTACTTGTCTATTAAGTATAATATTCTTTCTGTAATTGTTATTTGTACAATGGCATCCGTTTTTTCTGTTCTAAATTTCCAGTAATTTACACCATTTACATTTTTAATATTTTTGTCGATTAGTTTGTTCATGTCTGAATAGCGAAGTCCTGTTTCACATCCTATTAAAATTGATTTTTTTGCATCTAGTAATCTTTCATTATTAATAATGGTTTTGTCGATTAAATCAATTTCATCATAATTCAAGGTGATAACTATTTTATCTTTTTTCTCGATCTTATAAAAGTTAAACGAGGTTAAGGTCTTGCTTATTTTAATAATGTTTTCTTCGTCGTTTTGATAAGAATATATTACCGATGCTTTAATTCTTTTTAATTGTGAATTAATATAAGATTTGGAATATTTCATGTCTAAGAATGCCCAGTTTTTAAATAAATCGGCAAAGTTTTGACCTACATCTTGTGTTTTTATTTCTTGGTTTTGGCGGTCTTGATATTTTAATATTAAATTATGTGTTACTTCGTACTTCTTTAATTCATTCGGATTGGTTTTATATTTAATGAACATTTTTTTTATAGCAGTCGTTAATAGATTAGAATTTATAATATGTTCTTTTGTTCTATTGTCTAACTCTAATTTGTTCGACTCTGCATCTAAGACAGTTTTGATCTTTTCTTTTGTGTCTAAGATGGTTGTGTTTTCTAAAACGGCATTTCTTAACCAATCAATAGTGATTGGCACGCCATTGTTATTGTCTGTAACGAAACTGCTTAATATGTTAGTCTCTAATTGTTGAAGTTCGTCTTTATGTGTCTTTATTTCCGCAAGTCCGTTATTAGGTAGGTCTTTGAGTTGTAAATGTACTATTCTGGTTTTTTTGTTCTTCGTGGTGCGTGTAAACCAATATTCTTTTTTGGATTGGATAGGGGTTGAAACTCTGAAGTCTATCTCTTTACTGTGTGTTAATCTAATTGATAATTTTCCAGTTTCTTTCGTTCCTCTATATAGGAAGTTGATTTTTGCCATGGTGTAATTTATTTGAACAAAACGAATCTACAAAATTGGTACAACTTTTGGTACAATTATGGTGAGTTAATTTAAACTATTTTAGATGTATTTAGAATGTTTTCTTTGTAAGTCTTTATTTATAGTGATTAATGAGGTTTAAGGTATTTTGCTTTAATCGTATATTCGAATCCTCTCGAGGTCACTATACTTAAAAAAGCTATATATGTAAATTCAATTAAGTTTGAATTTACATATATAGCTTTTTTTTTGCGTATTATCGTAAGAATACGAGTTCTCTTTAATTCAATTTACTTTAACTTATTCTTATTGTAACTCCCTTATCTTCAAATAATTTCGTACATTTAAGTTCTCCCACAGGCTTCAGAATTCATTCTGTTGACACTGAATAAAACTGCGAATAGCAAGATGGTATATGTATACTGTCTTAGATTTTTATTGCTATTATTTAGTGAAAATGGAAAAGCCAATAGTTACAAGGAATTACTAGGCTAATCATAATTATTATAGACTCCGTTTTTCGAATATAATCAATAGAGATTATTCTATTAACTAGAAAAATATAATAATAATTTCATGAGCATTACTTCCTATAAAAAAATATTCAGCATTAAAATAACGCACGATTATTTTGATTCTTCATTTGCCGAAAGTGTTAATTTGACTGTAGGAAAAGAAACACAACGATTAGTGAGTCTATATAATATTAAACTACGTATAGTTGGATATTCATGTAGCCTGTTTATAAATTCGGAAACCTCTACCGAAGATTTTTTAAACTATTTAGAAAGTGTAACGTCTACTAATTATTTCGACTTTAATATTCATATAGTTGATTCCAGTTTTTATAACTACACGAATATTTCTTTTAATTCTAACCCGTCTTATTTATATGAAAGTAATGCTTCCGGAAATAGTTTAGATACGAATACCACGCTTTTAAACCCTAAAGTTGATACCGTAAGTCTGAATAATGAATTTGCGATCATAAAAATCTATTTTCAAGATATTATGGAAGCTCCTTCCGAAGGGCAAGACTTTTTAATTGCTTTTAGATCTAGAGCTACTCTTTGGCAATATTATATCATTAATCGTACTGCAATTAATTTATCCAGCCCTTCTATTCAAGGGAATAGCGATGTGTCTTTTAGTGGGCCAAAACAAGTTACATTACAAAACGGACAACAAGCAATAGTATTTACCTCGAATCAACCTTTAAAGTTAAGCCAAACACCAAAGTATACATTCGATTTGATGGATGTACGAGTGGAAAACAATCAAGTAATATCTAAAAAGATTTTCTCTGGGTTACCTCACCCAAACGCTGGGCAGCTTGAAATTAGTACAGAAAACGGAAATCCAGTCTTTTCATCCCCAATGTATATATATGTATAAGTGTAAAACTAATAAAATACAATAGCATGACAGCAAAATTGAAAACACCAGGAGTTTATATAAAAGAATTAAATGCTTTTCCAAATGGAGTAACTCAGGTAGAAACAGCTGTACCTGCATTTGTTGGTTATACGCCTCAAGCTTCATTAGATGGGGAATCCTATTTTAATGTACCTACAAAAATCACATCTTTCGCAGCGTTTCAAGCCCTATTTTGTTATCCAGAGACTCCAGCTCCAGCAACTCCAAAAAAGCAATATTATCCAGAATATTATCTGATAAAACAGCAACAAGAACCAGATAAAGGGAATTACATGAAAATTGCTGGTAATTTCTATGCTATACTACCAGATCCAAATACTATTTATTATATGTATAATAGTATTCGAATATTTTATGAAAACGGAGGTGGTGCTGCTTATATTGTATCTGTTGGTACATATGGGGCTCCTTCTAAAAAAACAATGCGCCTTGGGGACCAAATGGTTAATCTTAATGTGCGCCTAAACGACTTACAAAATGGTGTTGCTTTATTAAAAAAGGAAACCGAACCAACCATGTATATTTGTCCGGATGCAACGTTACTTTCCGTTGCAAATAATGGTGCGCTTATGCAAACGATGCTACTTCAAAATTCGGAAATGCAAACAGCGATTAGCATTTTTGATGTTATTGGAGGTCGTAATCCAGATCCATTATTTTACACGGACAATATTGAGAATTTTAGAAATAATACAGGCGTTCAAGGTTTGAGTTATGGTTGTGCATATTATCCTTTTATTGGAACTACCATTATGCAACAATCGGATATGGATTTTACTAATTTATTTGGTGGTGATATAAAAGCCTTAGAAAGTATATTACTTGCAGCATCCGATGCTAATGAAAAAACTTCTGAAATTCTAAAAATTATTCAGAATCCTAAGGATAGTGATTGGACTACAGCACAACTAAATACGGCATTGTTACATGCAAGTACTACCTATTCCTTAATCATTAGTCAGGTATTAGAAGAAGCTAATATGCTTCCTCCAAGTGGTGCGATGGCAGGAGTTATTACGAGAACAGATAATCAAGAAGGCGTGTGGAAAGCACCAGCTAATACTTCAATAGTTAGCGTTGTTTCCTTGCCTATTAAACTTTCAAGCGAACAGCAACAAGGTTTAAATGTAGACGATGTTTCGGGTAAATCTATTAATGCTATTCGTGTTTTTAACGGAATAGGAATTTTAATTTGGGGAGCACGAACATTAGATGGTAATAGTGATGAATGGCGATATATAGCGGTTCGTAGAACACTTATATTTTTAGAGCAGTCTTGTAAATTGGCAACAAAAGGCTATGTTTTTGAGGCTAACAATACAAATACTTGGAAAGCAGTAAAAGGTATGATGAATAATTTTTTAGCTTCCATGTGGAGACAAGGAGGACTTATAGGCAGTAGAGTAGAAGAGGCCTTTTTTGTAAAATGTGGCTTAAATGAAACCATGACCAGTCAAGAGATAGTAGATGGTATTATAATTGTACAAGTGGGAGTTGCTTTGCTTCATCCTGCAGAGTTTATTGTTTTTTCATTTGAACAAGAAATGAAAATAGCCAATTAAAATTTTTAATAACTAACATAAAAACAGCAAATAGTATGGCAGACGATGGAAGTAGTCCAGGAAACACTTGGCCAATGCCAAAGTTTAGATTTGAGGTCGATCTTGGATCTGAACTTAAAGGCGTGGCTTTTCAAGAAGTTTCAGGAATGGATGTAGAAAATCAGATTATAGAATACCGAAAAAGTAATAGTCCGCTTTTTTCTACTGAAAAAATGCCTGGGATAGCAAAGTATGGCAACATTACGATGAAACGAGGTGTATTTGTCAATGATAATACATTTTGGAAATGGCACGATGAAATTACTAGGAATACAATCCAAAGACGAACAGTGCTTATTAAACTGCTCGATGAAAGCGGAGCAGTTACTATGCAATGGCAACTTCTCAACGCATGGCCAACAAAAATATCGAGTACAGATCTTAAATCGGATGGTAATGAAGTCGCAGTAGATACAATAGAAATAGCGCATGAACAATTAATAATAACAAATGGTTAAGCAAAGTGATTATCCAGTTGGCTTTTATTTTAAGTTGACTTTTAAAGAAGAAGATATAGGGTTTCAAGAAGTTTTAGGTATTTCAAAAGAGATAGAAGTTGAAGAAGTCGTTTCTGGTGGTGAAAACCGATTTAAATATCGATTACCTACAATCACTTCTACTCAAAATTTAGTTTTAAAAAGAGGAATAGCAGCTGCCGATTCTGAGCTAATAAGTTGGTGTAAAAGTACGATGGATGAAGGATTAATCAATCCGATTATACCTATGGATGTTTCCGTAAGCTTAGTAAATAAAGAAGGTTTAGCATTAATATCTTGGACTTTTTATAACGCATATCCAGTGAAGTATTCGGTTTCAGATTTAAGCCCGGATCCAAATGCCATAGCTATTGAAACTTTAGCGTTTGCTTATAGTTATTTTGAAATTACTCCGAAGGATACAACCTTTAATCTATAAGTGTTTTTTTAGGATAAGGATTGCAATGAAATAGTATGCTAATATTAATAGTGCTCAAAAAAATATAACGAATCTAAAAAGAACAATATTTAAAATCATAATAAACCAATGGCAGAAACAACTAATATACCAAGAGGAGAACTAGTCACTTTATCTGTTGAGGTAGAAGGCAGCGTAATTCCAGAGGTAAACCGTGTGTATTCTATTGAAGTAGAATTTATGGTAAACAAAATAAGTAGCGCTAAAATTGTGATTTTGGATGGTGATGCTAGTACTGGAAAATTTGAAGCAAGTTCTTCAGATACATTTCTTCCAGGGAATAAAATTAGCATAAAAGCTGGATACGAAAGTGAAAGCAAACTGCTTTTTAAAGGAATTATCTGTGAACAAAACATCTGCGTTAATGATCAAATTGGCTCTGCACTGGAAGTGATATGTTATGATATGTCTATTCAAACAACAGTAGGAAGAAAAAGTAAAACTTTCACAGATCAAAAAGATAGCGATATGTGGCGTTCTATAATTGGCGATTATTCTGGTCTTTCCGAAAACATTTCTTCAACAAACCTAATTTGGCCACAGCAAGTACAATATGATACCACAGATTGGGATTTTATGGTATCTAGAGCAGAAGCGAACGGTTTTATAGTAACAACTATTAACGGTAAAATTTCCATTCAAAAACCGGATGCAGATACCACTTCTGTTTTAAACATAGAATATGGTAATAACCTTTATGCGTTGCATGCAAATCTTAATGCGATACGTCAGTTAAATACTGTTCAGGCTACTTCTTGGGACTATGCAAACCAGGAATTAATTCAGAAAGAAACTGTAAATACGTATACTGGTCCTGGTAACTTATCCAGTAATACGCTTTCAGCAGTGATAGGATTATCCGATTTCGATTTACAATCACCAGCGCCAATTAAAAACGACGAACTTGAAAATTGGAATCAAGCACAATTAGTTAAAAGCAATTATTCAAAAATACAAGGCGAAGTAAAATGTTCAGGAACTTCTTTAGTTCAAATAGGTAACTACATCACTTTAAAAGGCGTTGGAGATCGTTTTAATGGCGACCATTTCGTGTCCAGAGTTGTTCATCATATTTCTGAAGGAGACTGGACGACAACATGTGCTATCGGACTTTCAGAAGAACCGTTTACCAAACAAAATAAGACGAAAGTAAATCCTCCTTCTGGTCTATTATCTGGTGTTAACGGATTATTTACAGCAACCGTTAAAAAGATAGATGAAGACCCAGAAAATCAATATCGAGTTTTGGTAGATATACCGTTATTTAATGCTTCTGGCGACGGACTTTGGGCAAGGCATTCTAGTTTTTATGCTTCTAATAATGCAGGAGCATTTTTTATGCCTGAAATAGGAGATGAGGTTGTGGTTGGGTTTTTAAATGAAGACCCAAGTTTTCCTATTATATTAGGAAGTTTATATAGCAATCCTAAGGTAAAACCGTCTGAAGGTCTTCATCCTAATCAAAACAATACCACCAAAGCAATAGTTTCTAAATCTGGTATTGAAATTATTTTTGATGACGAAAATCAAATTTTCACCATAGTTACACCCAATAAAAATACCGTTGTATTGGATGATAAAGAAAAACAAATTAGCATTCAAGATCAAAACAAAAACCATATTACGATGTCTAAAGATGGTATTTCCTTAAAAAGTGAAAACAATATATCTATACAATCGGATAAGAAAGTTTCCATAGTGGGAACAAAAGGAATTTCGTTAAAAGCTAATGGAGGAGATGTAAATGTAGAAGGCGTAAATATTCAACATAATGCAAATGCAGAATTTTCAGCAGAAGGAAGCGCTTCCGCTAGTGTGGAATCCTCAGGGCACTTAACGCTCAAAGGAGCAATGGTAATGATAAATTAAAGACAAAAGATATGCCAGCAGCAGCAAGAATAACCGATTTACATGTATGTCCGATGGAAACACCAGGAGTGGTTCCTATTCCGCATGTTGGCGGACCAATTGTTGGGCCAGGAGAACCAACCGTGCTTATTGGTGGTTTACCAGCTGCAAAAGTTGGAGATGCCTTAGTTTGTGTTGGTCCACCAGATAGCATCGTATCTGGATCTAGAACCGTTAATATTGGTGGCATGCCAGCAGCTAGAGTTGGAGATGTTACCGCACATGGAGGGACAATCGTAATAGGTGCATCCAATGTACTTATCGGAGGATGAAATATAGAAATACGAAGTAGGCTTTATATCCGGTGCTTTTTTTTAAATGGAATGCTATGAATTTAACTGATA
>JAGPUY010000337.1 GCA_018067265.1 Oceanihabitans sp.
AAAAGTTTTAAGAATAGCAGTGCTTACAGAAGAAAATGTTTTTTCTCTATCTTGATGTGCTCCACCAAGTGGTTCTTTAATTATTTCGTCAACAATACCAAGCTTTTTCATATCTTTGGCCGTAAGTTTTAAGGCATCTGCAGCCTGTTCTTTAAACTCCCAGCTTCTCCATAAAATAGAAGAACAAGATTCTGGAGAAATCACAGAATACCACGTATTTTCTAGCATGAGTACTTTATCTCCAACACCAATACCTAATGCACCACCAGAAGCACCTTCACCAATAACAACGGTTATAATTGGCACTTTTAGTCTTGTCATTTCTAGTATATTTCTAGCAATAGCTTCTCCTTGTCCGCGTTCTTCTGCTTCTAAACCAGGATATGCTCCAGGCGTATCTAATAAGGTTACAACAGGAATACCGAATTTTTCGGCAGATTTCATTAAGCGTAACGCTTTTCTGTATCCTTCTGGATTTGCCATCCCGAAGTTTCTATATTGTCTTGTTTTTGTATTGTATCCTTTTTGCTGACCAATAAACATAAAACTTTGGTCTCCTATTTTACCAAGACCACCAATCATTGCTTTATCATCTTTAAAGGTTCTATCTCCATGAAGCTCTAAAAAAGATTCCCCACAAAGTGCTTTAATATAATCTAAAGTATACGGTCTATTTGGGTGACGTGACATTTGTACACGTTGCCATGGTGTTAGGTTTTTATATATATCCTTTTTGGTCTCTAAAAGCTTTTTTTCAATTTGCTTACAAGTCTCCGTAACATCTACATCACTTTCAGTACCAATGATTTGGCATTTTTGCAATTGATCTTCTAGTTCTTTTATAGGTAGTTCAAATTCTAAATATTCCATTTTTGAATTTAAGTTTAATTAATAGTTAGTGTGCAAAATTACGTATTTTTTTGTTTACTCTTTTATCTTCTTTGCTTTTAAAGCTTTCCTATTTTTCAAAATCCCGTTAAGTAGCACTACTCCAAGAATTAAAGAGGCTCCATAATAAAAGTTTGTTGTCATTTTTTCTTTTTCAGGAAAAAGTAAGATTGCTAAAATAATACCGTAAATAGGTTCTAAATTATAGGTAAGTACCACCGTATATGGACTTATATAACGCATTACATATACGGAAGCGATAAATGCATACGCTGTACAAATAGACGCCAGTATGAATAGGTATATATAATCGGATGTTGGCAATTGAAAAAATGCAACGGAAAAACCATCATAAAAGACTAAAAGAAATATGGTTATAAAAGCTACGCCGCTTATAAACTCGTAAAACGAAATGCTTGTTGCAGAATACTTTTCTAAAAACTTTCCGTTTAGTACTGCAAATAAGGAGGAAAAGAAAGCAGAAGTGATACCTAGAATAATTCCGGTAAGGTATTTCATTTCGCTTTGCGTGATAATGAACACACCAAAAATAACAATAATACCAAATACAATTTCGTACCAAATAACTTTCCGCTTATAAATTAAAGGTTCTATTAGTGCAGCAAAAAAAGCGCCAGTGGAGAACATGGCTAATGTTATAGAAATATTGGAAGCATCAATTGCTCCAAAAAAAGTAATCCAATGTAAAGCTATAATAACTCCTGCAAAAGATAGTTTTGCAATTGCGTTTAAAGAAAGTTTTATTTTAGTTTTAGAGACCGCAACATAAATACCTATCAATATGGTTGCCATTAGCATTCTAAACCAAACTAATGGTACCGCGTCAATGGTAATTAACTCGCCAAGTATTGCTGTAAATCCAGCAATAAATACGAGTACATGTAAGTGTAGGTAGTTTTTTAGCTTATCGTTTTGCATTGTATAATAAGTAAATAGCTAAAATACCAAATAAAATATTAGGAAACCATACGGCTAATATTGGCGAAAAGTCGGATTGTGCTGCCATAACCCCAAAGATTTTATCGAAAAACACAAAAACCATTGCAATACAAATACCAAAGGCAAGGTTTACTCCCATTCCTCCACGACGTTTTATAGAAGATACAGCAACTGCTATAATAGTTAATATAAATACCGAAACTGGTAAACTCCATTTTCTGTATTGCACTAATTTATAGCGACCAATATTAGAGGATCCTCTTTTTTCTTCTTTAGCAATAAACTTTGTTAATTCTCCATAGGTAAGTGTTTCTGCTATATACTCCACGGGAGTTAAATCTTCTAAATCAAAAGAAAACAAGGTATCTTTCCTTCTCTCTTTTACAAGGATATCATCATGTTCTCCTATAGTTCTCTTTACATATTTAATCATTCTATATGTAGAGTCATTTTCGATATAACGAATGTTTTGCGCTTCTATTTTATAGATCATTTTATCATTTTCAAAATGCTCTAAAGTAAAGTTATGCCCAAGTTTTTCTTTTATATTAAAACTACTTACATAGATATAATCGTTATCATTAATCTGCCGAAACACATTTTGGGTATTGGCGGCACTTTTTCCTTTTTTAAAGTATTTAAAATCGAAATCATTAAAACCTTTACTTGCTTCTGGCGCTAAATATAACCCTAAGATTAAGGCAAAGACTGCAACTATAGAAGCACCGATTAAATAAGGTCTTAAAAATCTGGTAAAGGAGACACCAGAGCTTAAAAAGGCAACTATTTCTGTATTATTGGCAAGTTTGGAAGTAAAAAAGATCACCGATAAAAACAAAAACAATGGAAAAAGTAAATGTGCAAAATACACGGTAAAATCTACAAAGTAAAGTAGGACTTCGCC
>JAGPUY010000351.1 GCA_018067265.1 Oceanihabitans sp.
GTGTATACTTCTAAAGATTTAACCGAAAGTGGTTTTGTCTTCGCACCTTTCAACGCAGAAAAGCAAACGGTTTTAATGCCGTTTTCCGTATCTGAAACATTAGAGTCTAGATTTATTATTTCCGAATTTATAACGGAAGATGCACCAGAGAAAATCGAAATCCAACAGGAAGAAGAAAGTGTATTAACAGAAGCACAAGACTTTCATGTTAATTTGGTTTCCAAAGCAATACAAGCAATAGAAAAAGAGCGCTTAAAAAAAGTAGTTGTTTCCAGAAAAGAAGAAGTAAAGCTTACCGAAAGTAATCCTTTGCAACTTTTTAAACGCTTATTAGCACAATATCCAACAGCTTTTGTGTATTGTTGGTATCATCCAAAAATTGGTTTATGGCTTGGCGCAAGTCCGGAAACCTTATTAAGTGTTACCGGAAATAGGTTTACAACCATGGCTTTAGCAGGAACACAAACCTATCAGGGAGACGATACTCCAGAATGGGAAGCCAAAGAAACCGAAGAACAACAGTTAGTAACCGATTATTTAATTGCTAGTTTAGAACCTTCAGTAAGCAATATAACGGTAGCAGATACAGAAACTTTAAAAGCCGGGAATTTACTGCACATAAGTACTCGTGTTTCTGGTATTTTAAACTCCAATTTAAAGGAAGTTGTTATGGCTTTACATCCAACACCAGCTGTTTGCGGATTGCCAAAAACAACTGCGAAGGAATTTATTTTAGAGAATGAAAACTATAATCGAGAATTTTACACCGGGTTTTTAGGGGAAATAAATAGTAAAGAAAAAACATCGAGAAATACCAATCGCAGAAATGTAGAAAATAACGCATATTCAGCTATCAAAACGGTATCTAACTTGTATGTAAATTTGCGTTGTATGCAGTTAACAGATGTAAAAGCAAGTATCTATGTTGGTGGCGGAATTACTAAAGATTCTATTGCCGAAAAGGAATGGCAAGAAACGGTGAATAAAACCCAAACGATTAAGGCGGTTTTGTAACAGAACCAAGAAGCTATTCCTGTTTTTTAGCTAGTATTAGAAAATATAAAACCAAAACATAATCGGGTATTAGTAGCAAAAACTTACATTTGTACATCGCTTTTTTCGTAATTTAAAAAGATTCCCATTTCATGGGAAGTACGCATGAAATACCCAAAAATTCCTTTAGCACAAACCGTTATTCAGCTTTGTAAAGCAAAGCATATAAACCATATTGTTATTTCTCCAGGAAGTAGAAATGCACCACTAACTATAGGTTTTACACATGATGACTATTTTACATGTTACAGCGTTGTAGATGAACGTTGCGCTGCATTTTTTGCTTTAGGTATTGCACAACAAATTCAAAAACCGGTTGCTGTGCTTTGTTCTTCTGGTAGTGCATTATTAAATTATTATCCCGCAATTGCAGAAGCTTTTTATAGTAATATTCCGCTGGTAGTTTTGTCTGCAGATAGGCCCAAACATTTAATCGGGATTGGTGATGGACAAACCATTAATCAAGAAAATGTGTATGAAAATCACATCTTGTATGCTGCCAATTTAAAGCAAGATTTGAAAGCCGAAAATAGCTTTGTTCAAAATGAAGAATTACCAATTTTTAAGAACATTGAAAACAAATTAGAAAAGCTTTTAGGTTTGCAACAAAATATTCAGTCGCAAAACGAAACGGAAATAAATGAAGCTTTAAATACTGCAATACATAAAAAAGGTCCTATACATATTAATATTCCCTTAGATGAACCTTTATATGAAACCGTGGATGCCTTAACGGTAACCCCTAAAGTAGTAGAGGTAATTAAGAAAGTAAATAAAATAGAAGAACTTCAGTTGTCCAATTTGGTTAGCGATTGGTATGCTGCAAAAAAGAAAATGGTTGTTGTTGGTGTAAATGGACCCAATACTATAGAACAAAAATGGTTAGACGAACTTGCAGAAGATGAAAGTGTCGTTGTGTTTACAGAAACCACTTCCAATATACATCATCGACATTTTTTTAATAGTATAGATAAAATTATTGCTCCTTTAAACGAAGAAGAGTTTAAAGCCTTGCAACCAGACATTCTTGTCACTTTTGGCGGATTAATTGTGTCCAAAAAAATTAAAGCCTTTTTACGAAAATACAAACCAAAACAGCATTGGCATATTGGAACAGAAAAAGCTAATGATACTTTTTTCTGTTTAGAACAGCATATAAAAACAACGCCAAATCAGTTTTTTACGCAGTTTTTTCACGAAGTAACACATCTTACTAAAAGTGATTATCAAGCATATTGGACTACCATTAAAAAAGATAGAAAAAAGAAGCATACCGCGTATTTTGAAGATGTGGCGTTTTCGGATTTAAAAGCATTTAAGTCTATTTTTAAATCTATTCCAGAGCATACTGTTTTGCAGTTAAGTAATAGTTCTACCATTAGATATGCACAACTATTTCCTATAAATAAAACATTGGAAGTTTTTTGTAATAGAGGAACTAGCGGCATTGATGGTAGTACAAGTACCGCAGTTGGCTGTGCCGTTGCTAATACGAAACAAACTGTTTTTATCACTGGAGATTTAAGTTTCTTTTATGATAGCAATGCCCTTTGGAATAATTACATTCCTACTCATTTTAGAATTATTGTAATTAATAATGAAGGAGGTGGTATTTTTAGAATCCTTCCAGGAGATAAAAATTCTGAAAATTTCGATACTTTTTTTGAAACCAAACATCAGTTATCTGCAAAACATTTAAGTGAGATGTATGGTTTTACTTATGAAAGTGCTACTAGCCAAGAAGCATTAAAAGTTGCTTTATCTTCCTTTTATTTAGAAACTGGGAGACCTAAAATTTTAGAAGTCTTTACACCAAGAACCGTTAACGATACGACATTATTAAATTATTTTAAAGCTTTAAAGTAGTTAATCGGCTGATTCTGTGTTTTATCGAGTAAATCAAGTGTTTCATAATTTATTAATATTGAAAAACGCGTAAATATCTTATCTTTAAGATACTTAAAACAATCAATAACTATAAAAATAGAATAACATGAGTAAAAGAGATGATTTAATTGTAAAGTATGCTGCAGATTTAAAAGACAAAATTGGTGTAACTCCAGATATGGATTTACTAACGAAAGTAACTATTGGTTGTGGACCATCTATTTACAATGCAGATGCAGCTACAGTTTCTGGGTCTGATGCATCGGAACTAGCAACGGTTAAAAATAATTTTTTAATTAAAAAATTAGGTTTAGCAGATACTCCAGATTTAGACAAAGCTATTGATTCTGTAATGGAAAAATACGGTAAGTCTAATAGAAGTAAGTACAGAGCAGTGGTATACTATTTACTAACACAACATTTTAAAAAAGAGGCTATTTATAATTAGACCTTTTTTATCAAATATATAGAAGTGCCACAGGAATGTGGCACTTTTTTGTTTTCTAGTAATTTCGTTTTTAAAAAATTACATTTTTGAATTTTAATATCCTTACTTTTGCAGCATGATACATTTAGGAGAATACAATACGCTTACTATTATACGTGAAACAGAACCAGGATTATTCTTGAGTGATGAAGAGGATAATGAAGTTTTACTACCAAATAGATATGTGCCAGAAGAATTTAAAATTTGGGACAAGCTAGAAGTATTTATCTATTTAGATAATCAAGAACGTTTGGTCGCAGTTACAGATAAACCATATATACAACGTAATGAATTTGCTTTATTGCGCTGTAATGAAGAAACAAAACATGGTGCTTTTCTAGATTGGGGAATGGTTAAAGAATTATTCTGTCCTTTTAAAGAACAAGCCTATGATATGAAAAAAGGAGGTTGGTATTTGGTGTTTTGTTATTTAGACGAAGAAACTAATAGGTTAGTAGCTTCTAGTAAAACCAATCAGTTTTTAGATAATAAAGAATTGACCGTTGCAGAATATGATGAAGTAGATTTAATTGCATCTCATAAAAGTGATATTGGTTGGAATGTTATTATAAATAAAATACACTCCGGATTAATTTATACCGATAATATTTTTCAAGATATTAGCGTTGGAGATAAGCTAAAAGGAATTGTTAAGAAAATAAGACCAGGGAATAAGATAGATGTCATTTTAGGGCAAGTAGGCTATAGAAATATAGAACCAAATGCAGAAATAATAATGAGCTATCTACAGGATAATAATGGCTTTTTAAAGGTAACAGATAAATCTAGTCCAGAAGTTATTAAAGAGGTGCTACAAATGAGCAAAAAAAGCTTTAAAAAGGCTTTAGGTAATTTATATAAACAGAAATTGGTAACTATTAAAGAAGACGGTATCCACTTAATTTAAAAATATATTTCTATTTATTTTCTAGAGCTATATTTTGCTGCTGTAAATTCACTTCTTTTACCCAATTAATAGCATCAAAAATATTATGGAAACGTTCTAGTTTGGAGTTGAAAAATAGCATTTCAACAGCAACACTTACTATTGAATTTTCGGTATAAGAGACTACAGCCATACCATTTATTTTTCGACCAGATTTAAATAAATTATGCCAACCTAAGGGATTTATAGAATATTGGTTTATCCTATTAGATATTAGGCATATGGGATTTTTTTTCTCATAGTATTTTGTTGCTATTGTTATAATTTCTTTTACAACTTCCCAATTATAATCCACACCTTCGTTGACTTCAGAAATAATAAAATCTTTAAAGAAATAGTACACGCCATGCTCAAAAATATGCGTGTCTTCTATAAGTTCTGTTAGGCTCGTATCTGTAATTCTCATTAATAATATTCTATAAAAAATTAATTAATAACAAATAGCTTAAAAAAGATTAAGCTATTTGTTTGTAGGTTCTATAAAATGTTAGACACACTAACAAGATAAAAGATCGGTTTTGGAGCAAAAAAGTAAAGGAGACTTGTGGTAGATTAAATTAGTTTTTAGGTGCTACTAATTGTGTTTAGGGATTTTTAATCTACCGTATTCAAGCGGTCCTCTTATCTGTAATATTGGAAATACTATCTATAGCATCATGCAGGCTTTTAAAGCATTCTGATTTACATTTAATAAATATCTGCTCTAATTTTGCATTCGAATAAGCCAATTCATTATAATAAACAAAAGAGACTTTTTTTAACGCATTTGCATTTTCATTTTTATAAAAATCGAACCAATATGTTGGTTCTACAGAGTAATTATTTATTCTATTAGATATTACATGTATATTCGTATTTGGTCCATAATGCTCAAAAATTAATTTCGTTAATTCAGCAGAAGATTTTGAGCTATATAGTTCACCTTCATTAATTTCGGTAACTACAAATTCATGAAAAAAGTAAACGACACCAAATCTGGTGACTTGAATACCTTCTATTAAGGGAGCAAATTTTGAATCAATTAATTTCATAGCGATTATTAGTGTCAGACAAAATTATGCTCTATACCTCTTATTATCAGTGCTTTAATTTTTTTTTCTAACAAAGACGATAAAATGCAGCAAAATCAGTTAAAACACATGTTTTATGTAGGAAATTATTACATTATAAAAAAAGGGGAGAGTATAATTTATTATTTTACAGTGAGTTATGTGTATTTTGTGGGTTTTTGAAATGTATGTTTTAATGCTGTGATTTAAATAATAAAAAAATGTATTTTTACAGTCTAATTAAAGAACATGAGTCAAATAGATTGGAAAACCGCTAAAGAGTATGAAGACATTACTTACAAAAAATGTAATGGTGTTGCAAGAATTGCTTTCAATAGACCAGATATAAGAAACGCATTTAGGCCAAAAACAACAAAAGAACTGTATGATGCATTTTATGATGCAGGAGAAGATACCAGTATAGGTGTGGTTTTATTATCTGCTGAAGGACCTTCTACCAAAGATGGCATTTGGAGCTTTTGCTCTGGAGGAGATCAAAAAGCAAGAGGTCATCAAGGCTATGTAGGAGAAGATGGTTACCACAGACTAAATATTTTGGAAGTACAACGACTAATACGCTTTATGCCAAAAGCTGTAATTGCAGTTGTTCCTGGTTGGGCTGTTGGTGGGGGACATAGTTTACATGTCGTTTGCGATTTAACACTTGCTAGTAAAGAACACGCCATTTTTAAACAAACCGATGCAGATGTCACTAGTTTTGATGGTGGTTATGGTTCTGCTTATTTAGCCAAAATGGTCGGACAAAAAAGAGCTCGTGAAATCTTTTTCTTAGGAAGAAATTATTCTGCACAAGAAGCGTATGAAATGGGAATGGTAAATGCCGTTATTCCACATAACGATTTAGAAGATACCGCTTTTGAATGGGCGCAAGAAATATTAGAAAAATCGCCAACATCTATTAAAATGTTAAAATTCGCAATGAATTTAACAGACGATGGTATGGTTGGTCAGCAAGTATTTGCGGGTGAAGCTACACGTTTAGCATATATGACAGATGAAGCAAAAGAAGGTCGAGATGCTTTTTTAGAAAAGCGTAAACCAAACTTTCCTAAAAAGTGGATTCCTTGATTTATGAGTACATTTAAATATTGGTTACAAGCAGCAAGATTAAGAACATTACCACTTTCTGTTTCCGGAATTATTGTTGGTTCTTCTTTGGCTGCATATAATGGTTTTTTTAATTGGCAAATTTTTATTTTTGCTATATTAACTACCATTAGCCTTCAGGTGCTATCTAATTTTGCTAATGATTATGGGGATGGTGTAAAAGGAACAGATAATGAAGATCGAATTGGTCCGGAACGCGCTTTACAAAGCGGGAATATCTCTGCAGAACAAATGCTGGACGCCATAAAAAAGAATATTCTTATTTGTATTGTTTTATCCTTAGGTTTAATTTATTCTGCTTTTGGATCCAAACATTTAGTATATGCTTTAGTCTTTTTTGTTATTGGTTTACTTTCTATTTATGCTGCTATTAAGTATACCATGGGAAGTAATGCATATGGCTATAAAGGTTTAGGTGATATTTTTGTGTTTCTGTTTTTTGGTTTAGTAAGTGTCATAGGTAGTTATGTTTTATATAGTAAACAAATTGATCATGTTACTTTTTTACCTGCTTGTACTTTAGGTTTGTTAAGTGCTGCAGTATTAAACCTGAACAATATGAGAGATATTGCCTCGGATAGAAAAGCAGCAAAAAACACACTGGTTGTTAAACTAGGTAGTAATAAAGCGAAAAAGTATCATTACTTTTTAATTGTTTCTGCAATCCTTTCATCGGTACTATTCGGAATTCTTTATTTTAATTCGGTATTTAATTTGTTATTCTTTATCGCGTATATTCCTTTATTTATGCACCTTAAAAAGGTGAAAAATAATAGAGAGCCAGTTGCTTTAGACCCGGAACTTAAAAAGTTAGCGCTAACTACATTTTTATTAGCAATTCTTTTAGCTGTAGGGCATTTATTGTAACCTGTTTCTTGTAAAATTGTTTACTAATCCATTTTATTGCTCTATGTGTCTGTAAATCAAATTATTATACGTATATTTAATATGTTGAATACCAAAGTAATATAAAACACGAAGGTATTAACTTCAATTTTGGGGATTGAAAAACTCAGACAAATTCTACAATCTGTCTGAGTTTTTTTTGTAATTTACTTTTCTAAAAAATAATTATGAAAATCACATTTTACGGGCATGCTAGTTTAGGTATTCAAATAGAAGATATACACATTCTTGTAGATCCTTTTATCACAGGAAATCCGAAAGCTTCACATATTGATATAGATACACTAAAAGCAGATTATATATTGCTAACACATGCACATCAAGATCATATTTTAGATGTAGAAGCGATTGCAAAACGTACAGACGCTGTAATTGTTTCTAATTTTGAAATTGTTACGCATTTTCAAAATCTAGGCTTAGAAGGGCATCCTATGAATCATGGTGGTACTTGGGATTTTGAATTTGGAAGTCTTAAATACGTAAATGCTATCCATACTTCGTCTTTTCCGGATGGGAAATATGGCGGACAACCAGGTGGTTTTGTCTTAGAAGGTGAACATAAAAATATTTATATCGCTGGAGATACTGCGTTAACTATGGATATGAAATTGATTCCACTACAAACCAAATTAGATTTAGCCGTTTTACCTATTGGTGATAATTTTACTATGGGAATTACAGACGCTATTCTTGCTAGTGATTTTGTGGAATGTGATAAAATTTTAGGCTATCATTTTGATACTTTTGGTTATATAGAAATTGACCATGAAGCAGCAAAAAAAATGTTTTTTAATAAAAATAAAGATCTGATGTTGTTAGCTATTGGCGATAGCATTGAGCTTTAAGTTGCAAATACATGGAGGAAGTAATTAAATTTACAATAGGAGCTTTACTAATAATTCTCAGTATCGATTTATTTAATAAATTTAGGAATAGATTTCTTATCGAAAGAAAAAAAGAAGATTATATAAATATGTCTTTTACCATTGAATTTATTGGAGGAGCATTTGTATTACTTATCGTTGGTATTAGGTTAATTTATGATTCTCTTTAATTTTAGCTGGTTTTTAAAATTAATAAGATATATTATAATCTGATTTCGTTTA
>JAGPUY010000394.1 GCA_018067265.1 Oceanihabitans sp.
CTGGTTCGCTTTCTTCAATAAAACTTAAAGCCTCTCCTTGTGAAGCTTGTTGCGAAGCATCCCGTAATAATTTATAACCATTAAGTTTGTAAACCATTTGGGTAAAACCAGAGCAATCTATACCTAAAGGTGTTTTTCCACCCCAAAGATAAGGCGCATTTAAAAACGAAAAAGCGGTACTTATTAGATGTTCTTTAGCATGAATATTACTCGTTGTTGTACCATCGAATGCATGCTCTAAAAGCTGTAATCCGTTTAAAGAAGCGCCCAATGTAACCGGATACAAATGTTGGTCTTTATCTTGAACAAACTCAATTAAATCATTTGCAAGAATTGGAGGTTCTTGGTCAAGCGTATAATATTGTTCTTCGGTTATTTCAACATATTGTTTGTTGTCAATCCAACCTTCGTATTTATCAAATGCTAACCGAATTTTGCTCCAAGATTTACGCTGTTCCAAAACTTTAAAATGATCGCCATACAAAACTTGCGAAACGAGTTCGGTTTTGTCTGATGGCTCAAATCTTAAAGGAACAATGCTTAAGTTACAAATTCCGTATTGCATTAATTAATGATAATTGAGTTTATTATTCGATTTGTTTTGTGTGAAATGTACTATTAACTGCGACTGGATACTGCCTACTTATTTAAGCACGTTCAATTACAATAGCAGAAGCACCACCACCACCATTACAAATTGCTGCAGCACCAATTTTAGCGTTATTTTGTTCTAAAACATTTAATAGTGTTATGATAATTCTAACACCAGAACATCCTAAAGGATGCCCTAAAGAAACAGCGCCACCATTCACATTTATATTACTATCATTTAATCCTAAAATTTTCATATTAGCTAAACCAACAATAGAAAAAGCTTCGTTAAATTCAAAATAATCTACAGCATCTAAAGCTATTCCGGCTTTATTTAAAGCTTTAGGTAATGCTTTAGAAGGAGTCGTTGTAAACTTGTTAGGTTCTTGTGCTGCATCTGCATATCCTTTAATAGTTGCTAAAGGCTTTAATCCTAATGCATTGGCTTTTTCTCTACTCATTAAAACCATTGCGCCAGCGCCATCATTGATTGTAGAGGCGTTTGCGGCAGTTACGGTTCCGTCTTTAGTAAAGGCAGGACGTAAAGCAGGAATTTTATCCATTCTTACATTCGTAAATTCTTCATCTTTATTTACGATAACAGGTTCTCCACGTCTTTGTGGTACTTCAACAGGAACAACTTCATTATCAAATTTTCCAGCTTCCCAAGCAGCGGCAGAACGCGTGTAAGACTGTATCGCATATGCATCTTGATCTTCTCTAGAAAAACCGTACTCTGTAGCACAAGCATCGGCACAAACTCCCATTGCGTTTTGGTCGTAAGCATCTACTAATCCATCGCGTTGCATACCATCTTCCATTTTTGCAGGACCAAATTTTGTAGCTGTTCTTGCATGAAAATAATGTGGTATTAAGCTCATGTTTTCCATTCCTCCAGCAACCACAATTTCTGCATCTCCTAAAGCAATCGCTTGCGCAGCTTGCATAACCGTTTTCATACCAGAAGCACAAACTTTATTAATCGTAGTACAAGGTACCGTATCTGGAATCCCAGCATAAATAGCCGCTTGTCTTGCTGGTGCTTGACCTGTTCCTGCTTGAACAACATTTCCCATTAAAACTTCATCCACCATTTCTGGTTTCAAATTTATCTTCTCCAAAGCTCCTTTTATTGCAATTGCTCCTAATTTAGGTGCCGGAATTGTAGATAATGCGCCTAAAAAACTACCAATTGGTGTTCTTGCTGCAGATACTATTACTACTTCTTTACTCATAATTATGTGCTTTTAATTTTAATTGATGCGAAATTAATCATTTTTTAGCATAAATTAATACGATTAACATTTTATAAGTATTTAAAAAGTATATTTTATTACATTTGAAAATAGTATTATCCCTATGAAAGACTTTATAAACAATTTATATAAAAATCACACATTAATATACAAGGTGTTACTTTTTATAAGTGCCACGGTATTGATTGTGTATTTGTTTCCGAAACAAGGAAAGTTTAAATACAATTTTGAACAAGGTAAACCTTGGCAATCTGAAAATTTATATGCTCCTTTTGACTTTGCAATCAAAAAGACTTCGGAAGAAATAAATCAAGAAAAACTACTTATCGAAAAGCAAGCGAACTTGTATTTTAACATCGATGATAAAGTAGAAGACGAAGTAAGAATCCATTATAAGGCTGGGTTCTATGAGATTTTTCCAGATTCTCTTTCCGATGTAAAACTAAATAGATTATTTAAAACGGGAGAACTCGTAATAGATAAGTTATACAATAACGGTATTTTAAATGAAAATTATTCCTTTTCCGAAGACAAAAACAGTGTACTTCTTAATGGACAAACAACCATTAAACAAACGCAGTTTTCAAATTTAGTGCAGCAAAAAGAGGTGACTTCCATAGTTAATAAAGTGTTATTAGATAATAATCAAGATTTTTTTAAAACCCAATTTCTTGCTTTATTTTTTGATGTGGTAGAACCAAATCTTACCTATAATAAATCGTTAACTGATGGTGCTTTATTAGAAGATTTAAATAGAATAGCATATACTAGAGGAAGTATTAAAAAAGAAACCTTAATTATTTCTAAAGGAGAAGTCGTAGAAGGAGAAAAGTACCAAACTTTAGAGTCTCTAAAAAACGAATACAAGTCGCAAGTATGGACCGCATCTAACTATAACTGGGTGATTTTTGCCTATACTTTATTAGTTGCGCTAGCATTGCTGATGTTGCTGCTTTTTCTAAGAAAATATAGATTAGATGTTTTTAATAATAATACCAAAGTAACCTTTATCTTCTTTAATGTTATTTTAATGGTATTGCTAACCACTTTGGTAATTAGTTATAATTCGAAATATTTATATGTGATACCAATATGTATTTTGCCTTTGGTATTGAAAGCTTTTTTTGATGCAAGATTAGGTTTGTTTACCCATGTTATTACGGTAGTATTATTAGGGCTGATCGTTCCGAATAGTTATGAATACATGTTCTTACAAATTATCGCGGGAATTGTAACCATTCTAACCGTTTCTGAGCTTTATAAGCGAGCGAATTTGTTTATTTCGGTCGGACAAATAACATTGATCTATATCATTGCTTATTTTGCCTTTTTTGTCATTCATGAAGGAAGTGTAGATGCGATACATTGGGAAACGTTTGGGTTATTCGTTTTATGTGGCTTGGCAACACTATTTGTGCAACCACTTATCTATGCCTATGAAAAATTATTCGGTTTAGTTTCTGATGTTTCTCTCTTAGAATTATCGGATACAAATTCGAAACTATTAAAAGAATTATCTAACAAAGCACCAGGAACATTTCATCATTCTTTAAACGTTGCAAATTTAGCGGAAGCTGCAGCCAATGAAATAGGAGCAAACGCGATGTTAATTAGAGTAGGAGCATTGTATCATGATATTGGTAAAATGAAGAACCCAACTTTTTTTACCGAAAACCAATCTACCGGAATCAATCCGCATGACGAATTATCGTCTAATGAGAGTGCAAGTATTATAATTGATCATGTTTTAGACGGTATTGAAATTGCAAGAAAAAATAACCTTCCAGATCGGGTTATTGATTTCATTAGGACACATCACGGTACAAGTGTCGTGTATTACTTTTATAAAAAAGAGAAGGCTATAAACGAAGATTTAGACATCAAAGAATTTATGTATCCTGGTCCTAAGCCATTTAGTAAAGAAACGGCAATATTAATGATGTGTGACAGTGTAGAGGCTGCTTCTAAGAGTTTGAAAGAGCCAACGTCTACAAAGATTGATAAATTTGTAGAAAACATTATAAATAAGCAAATGGAAGGCGAACAATTCTTAAATGCGAATATAACTTTTAAAGAAATTCAATCGATAAAAAAAGTGCTAAAACACAAGCTTGCAAACATTTATCATCTTCGGATAGAATATCCCGAATAATTTTTTAAAAAAACTAAAAAAAATGCTTGTGTTGTTTAAGATGATATCTTACATTTGCATCCGCGTTGAAATACAAACGCAATAGTTCTTAAACAAAATTAACGGAGAGGTGCCTGAGTGGCCGAAAGGAACGGTTTGCTAAATCGTCGTAGGTGGCAACACTTACCCAGGGTTCGAATCCCTGTCTCTCCGCAATTTTTTTTACTATTTTGATAATCACTCGGGGTGTAGCGTAGCCCGGTTATCGCGCCACGTTTGGGACGTGGAGGCCGCAGGTTCGAATCCTGCCACCCCGACACTGTTTTCGTAGAAACATAAAATCTACGGGCTCTTAGCTCAGCTGGATAGAGCACCTCCCTTCTAAGGAGGCGGTCTCAGGTTCGAATCCTGAAGGGCTCACTTAAAGCTTCACAGAAATGTGAGGCTTTTTTGTTTTTATACCGTTTTGTAATATTTATATGCTATTTTTTAAAACGTATTGTAGAATTGTAAAGCTTACTCACCATATAAAAGCCCAAATGCAATTACATTATGATAAGTAGATTATTTTTTATTTGCACAACTTTACTTTTAATAAGTTGCGCTTCACAAAGAAATGAGTTTGGTAGACTACGCCCAAATTCGGATAGATTTACAGTTAAGCCTGATACTGGCAATATCATAAATAAAGAGATGGACACTAGCGCTTTTTATTTAAGAGTTTCTAAAAATGATATAGATTATATGTTTGATATCAATAATGATAAAAGGCTTATTAGGGATGTTGGTATTGGCTTTAAGTTTTATTCAAAAGGTAAAGTAGGTATGTTTTATAATATCGATTTTAACGATAATAAAACCTTAAATCCTAAAAGAGCAGTCATGGGTTTTTATCAAGAAATAAACGGAGAACTATATTTAGAATTTTTATTAAACCATGCGCAATCAGGTAACTTTTTAGTAAAGAAAGAAGTTTTAGTTTCAGAGAATTCTTTTTTGAAAATAAAATCTTATAAAAAAGCTATTTCACCAGAATATATATCCACTTATGAAAAAGTTAGTTTACCAAAAGCGTTTTTAATTTACAAACCAGATTGGTAAACATAAACCGTCAAAACGGAAAGCAATACCAAGGACATTTCACTTAGAAATGTTAAAGTTAAAGAGAGGGAATTTATTTAAAGCTTCATAGAAATGTGAGGCCTTTTTGTTTTTGATAGGTTTTGTAATACTTCATAAATGTTTTTTTCTTAAAACCAAAACTTCAGAAGAATACATTGTATACTATAATGCCATTATAGACACACTATTCATAAAATCATAAAACAAAAACTTTATTTCTGTACTAATTCTGCAGATATTAATTAATATAAGGAAAACCGTATCATATATAGATTCGTTAAACGAATTAAAATTACTCTTCGGATAGTTCATCTAAGAAGATTTTAATGGAAACTTCTGCAGGTATTCCTAGTTTCTTTTTTAATCTACTTCTAGCAACTTTTACAGTATCGGGGGTTACATTTAAGATAATAGCGGTTTCTTTTATGGATAAATTTAATTTGGTTAGTAGGCAATACCTTATTTGCGTATCGGAGAGATTAGGATATTTATTAATTAATGTCTTTGTCATGGTAGGGTATTCAGACTCAATTCTTTTTGTAATAATAGACATATCCGAGGCAGACCTAATGAGATCATTTATTTTATGTTTTGCTTTTTCCAGTTTAGGAATATTGGGTTTCTTAATTTCGTCTAGTTCATTCTTTATCGAAGTTAGGGTTTCTAGTCGCTGTGATAATGCAATAGCAGAAGCTTCCAGTTCATTTTCACGAAGTGTAATTCTTTCTTCAAGTAATTTTTTTTCGTTACTTTTTAATACTTCTATTACTTTTTCTCCTTTTTTATATTTTCTAAAAATAAGTACACTACCAAGTAATAAAATAATACTAATTAAAGTTGCACTAATACTATAAAGGTAAAGTTTTTGTTTTTTATTTTTTTCTTCTAATAACTTTACATTAAAAAGTATTTCTTGACTCTTTTGTTTTTCATTTAACAATTTTACATTAGAATCTACATAGTTGGTTACTGCTTTTTTTTCATTTGCACGTATGCTATCTAGCAACTCGTTTTTTTTCTCATGCATCTCAATTGCATCTAGGTATTGTTTGTTTTCTGTATAATACAATGCGAGTCTGGCATACGTATCCTTTCTAGTTTCTAGGCCTTTAGAATATGGTAAGGCTTCTTTTCTATAAGCTATAGCTTTTTGGATGTCACCAATTGCATGATAGTAAGTACTTAAATTAGCCGTATTATTAAAAATTAATTGATGGTACTTGTTTTTAATACAATATTCTCTAACTACTAAAGCAGAGTCAATAGCCTTTTGCTTATCACCTAGTCGAAAATAGTCATTAGCTAGTTTGTTTTTAGTCCACCAAAAATTAGCAGTGTCTTTATTCTTTATCGTTAATTTTAAAATTTCTTGATGTATGGGAAAACTTTTCTCAGGCATGTTTTTATGCACATAATTTGAAGATATATTTCTAAGGAGCCTATCTTTTGTGAAATACCCAATATTTGTTGTATCCTTTAAAAGCGGAGTTAGTACTTCTAGCGCTTTATCATATTGGAGTTTTTGATAATAAATTTCAGAAATGGAGATGTAGTACGCCATAGATAATTTAATATCTCCTTTAGGAAGTAAAGGAAAAACTTTAAAATAACTTTCTAAGCCTTGTTCTGGTAAACCAAAAGCATTAGCCAAGAGTTGACCTTTGTTTAAGTAATATTGAGGAAGTTGTAAAGCTGTAATTAGTAAGGTGTCATTTTGTTGGTTAATCCTTTCTGTTTTTGTCTCAAAAAGATCGGCGTAATATAAAACACTATCTAATTCCGATTTTG
>JAGPUY010000395.1 GCA_018067265.1 Oceanihabitans sp.
AACGCGCAGGAATTATTTGATCGGTATCGACATTCTCAATCTGCAACGGAATTGCTCTAGAATTTAATGTTGTAAATTTTTCCATCTCCACTTCCTGCATAAGCAGGAATATCTTTTAATTAGTTATTCTTTTATTTATAAAACCTGTTTGGTCTTTTTCTGAATTAAATCTTAAACAAGTTCTAATTCTTCAATCTCTTGCGTTACATCTATTATTTTTCCCGCAATTGCTGTCGCGGCTGCTACTAACGGACTGGCAAGAATGGTTCTAGAACCTTGTCCTTGTCGTCCTTCAAAATTTCTATTAGAAGTAGATACGCAATATTCGCCTTGCGGAATTTTATCATCATTCATTGCTAAACAAGCCGAACAACCTGGTTGTCTTAATTCAAATCCAGCGGCATCAAAAACATCTTTCAGTCCTTCTTCTATAATTTGAGCTTCTACTTGCTTACTTCCAGGAACCAACCAAGCAGTGACATTTTCTGCTTTTTGCTTTCCTTTTATAAAGTTTGCTGCTACTCTAAAATCTTCAATTCTAGAATTGGTACAACTACCAATAAATACGTAATTAATAGGTTTGTTTATTAAGCTTTCTCCAGCTTCAAAATTCATGTATTCCAAAGACTTTTTAAAGGAAGCACTTGTATCTACAGGAATGTTTTCGGTAATTTTAATTCCCATTCCTGGATTAGTTCCATAAGTAATCATTGGTGCTATGTCTTCCGCATCTATAAAATACTCTTTGTCAAAAGTAGCACCTGCATCTGTTGGTAAGGTTTTCCAATAGGCTACTTTGTTTTCAAATTCTTTTCCTTTCGGAGCAAATTCTCTTCCTTCTACATAATCAAAAGTAGTTTGGTCTGGCGCAATCATTCCGCCTCGAGCGCCCATTTCAATACTCATATTGCAAACGGTCATTCTACCTTCCATACTCATTTCTTCAAAAACATTTCCTGCGTATTCGCAAAAATATCCGGTTCCAGAATTGGTGCCTAATTTTGAAATAATATATAGAATAACATCTTTTGGTAAAACGCCAGCTTTTAGTTTTCCATTCACCGAAACTCTTAAGCTTTTTGGTTTTGTAAGTAATAAACATTGGCTAGCAAAAACTTGTGCTACTTGACTCGTGCCAATACCAAATGCGATGGTACCAAATGCGCCATGCGTTGAGGTGTGACTGTCTCCACAAACCATCGTCATTCCTGGTTGTGTAAAACCTAATTCTGGAGCCATTACGTGCACAATACCATTGTATTTATGACCTAATTGGTACAGTGTAATATTGTTTTTTTCGCAATTAATAGATAGCTGTTCTAGTTGTTTTCTAGATAATTCATCCTTAATTGGTTGATCTTGATTTTTTGTTGGGGTATTGTGATCTGCTGTTGCAACAATTTGTTCTGGTCTAAAAACAGGAATTCCGCGATCTTCTAATTCATTAAAAGCTTGCGGACTTGTTACTTCATGTATTAAATGTTTGTCAATGTAAAGTACCTGTGGACCATTTTCTATAGTATCTACCACATGTGCATCCCAGACTTTATCGAATAGTGTTTTCTTACTCATATTTGTTTTCCGCGAAAGCGGTAATTTTAATTAACTACGCGCTAATTATTTGTTGGTATACTTTACTAGCTTCAATGATTTGATGAATATCGTTATCATTGATTTCTTTCTTGTTGTCGGCAAAAGTTAAAAAACTTGCATAAATTACATCTAATTGTAATTTGGTTAATTCGTAACCAATATTTTTAGATCTATAAGCTAAAGCTGCTCTACCACTTCGTGCTGTTAACACAATAGCAGATTCTGTTACGCCAACATCTTTAGGGTCAATAATTTCGTAGGTTTCCCGATTCTTAATAACGCCATCTTGGTGTATTCCTGAGCTATGTGCAAAAGCATTTGCGCCAACAATTGCTTTGTTTGGTTGTGTGTAAATTCCCATGCTGTCAGAAACAAGTTGACTGATTCCGTAAAGCATTTCGGTTTTAATATTGGTGTCTAAATTTAGGTATGGATGTTGTTTTAATACCATGACCACTTCTTCTAAAGCCGTATTTCCTGCACGTTCGCCAATACCGTTAATGGTACATTCAATTTGGCGCGCGCCATTTATTACGCCTTCAATAGAATTAGCAGTCGCTAAGCCTAAATCGTTATGACAATGACAAGATAAAATTGCCTTTTCAATGCCTTTTACGTTTTCCTTTAAATATTTGATTTTTGCACCATATTCACTTGGTAAACAATATCCTGTAGTATCTGGAATATTTAAAACCGTTGCTCCAGCTCTAATTGCAGCTTCGCAAACTCTAGCTAAATATTCGTTGTCCGTTCTTCCTGCATCTTCTGCGTAAAACTCCACATCTTCAACAAACGATTTTGCATATTTTACAGCGGCAAAAGCGCGCTCTATGATAGCTTCTTTGTTCGACTTAAACTTATGAAGAATATGCGAGTCTGATGTGCCAATTCCTGTATGAATTCTAGGTTTTTTAGCGTATTTTAATGCTTCTGCAGCAACTTTAATGTCGTTTTCTACAGCTCTAGTTAAACCACATACCGTAGCGTTTTTTACAATCCTTGAAATTTCTTGAACCGATTTAAAATCTCCTGGACTGGAGACGGGAAAACCTGCTTCAATGACATCCACTCCAAGTGCATCTAGCTGCTCTGCAATTATCACTTTTTGTTCGGTGTTAAGTTTACAGCCAGGAACTTGCTCTCCATCGCGCAGTGTTGTATCGAATATTTGTATATTGTTATTTGACATATATCAAAATATATTTTAGTATTGTATTACGAATTTATATTTTGATTAGGTATTATTATTTGTTTTTGATTTACTTTTACGATGCTCAAAAGCATAAACTTAATTTAATATACTGAAAATCAACTAGTTAAAACAATATTCTATTGATAACTAAAGAACAAAAAGATAATTTATTTTTATTAGTTAAGTCATTAACTAAATCTGAAAAGCGACAATTTAAATTATATGTGGGCAGACTTGGCGTAAATTCTGATTCTAAATTTTTAAAATTATTTAATTTATTGGATAAGGCTTCTGCTTATGATGAAACGGCCATTATAAAAAGTGGTATTGTTAAAAAACAGCAGATTGCTAATGTAAAAGCACACTTGTACAAGCAAATTTTAATTAGCTTAAAACTAAATCCTTCGCACCAAAATATACGTTCTCAAATTAGAGAGCAATTAGATTTTGCTTCTATTTTGTATCATAAAGGATTGTATAAACAAAGTTTAAAAATACTAGATAAGGCAAAAGAGCTGGCAATTGTTAATGAAGAAAAAAATGCTGCTTTTGAGATTGTTGAGTTAGAAAAAATAATAGAATCCCAATACATTACACGCAGTATAAGTACGCGTGCAGATGAATTAGCAATGCAAGCAAAAGAGATTAGCTCGTTAAATGTTATTGCTAGTAAATTGTCTAATTTATCTCTGCAACTGTATAGTATAATTTTAAAAACGGGCTATGTTAAAAATGAAGAAGAAAGTCTTTTAGTAACCGATTATTTTAATAAAAGACTTCCTAAATTTAATATAGCTAAAATAGGTTTTAGAGAGAAATTATGGTTTTATAAAGCACATTTATGGTATAGCTTTTTGTTACAAGATTTTTTGAATTGTTATAAATATGCCTCCAAATGGGTTGATTTATTTTATCAGAATCCAAGTATGATAAATCTGAATCCAGTATTCTTTTTAAAAGGAAATAATTATCTGTTAGAAGCCATATTTTTTATTAGAAACAAGCCTAAGTTTATGGAGAAACTTACCGAATTTCAAACGGCAGTTCATGCAGATAATTTTCCTAAAGACGAAAATGTAGCAACCTTAGTTTTTCTATATACTAATTTTCATAAAATAAATGCACACTTTATCGATGGTAGTTTTCATGCCGGTTTATCACTTATTCCACAAATAGAAAAGGAGTTAATTCCATTCAAAACTAAAATTGATGCGCACCATAAAATGGTTTTCTATTACAAGTTTGCAAGTATGCATTTTGGAGCAGGGAATAATAAAGAATGTATTAAGTATTTAGATAAAATTATATCTAATAAAACGCTTTCTATGCGAGAAGATTTACTCTGTTTTT
>JAGPUY010000454.1 GCA_018067265.1 Oceanihabitans sp.
TTATTATGGTAGAAATGAAATTGTTTTAAATGAAGTTATTACTGAAGGAACTTCCCTTACATTCACCGTTACCATTACTATGGAAGAAAATGGAAGAATGTTAGAAGCGACAACTCAAACTATTACAATAGAATAAATATAGATTCTCTTATTGTAACTTTAATATTAAAACTCCTTTAACGTACCTTCAAATACTTCTCGATACAATTCTCTAGATTCCTCGAGAATCACTCGAAGTGACACCATTTACAAACGAATTAGTTACTTAGAATAAGTATCTTTGCTCTTGTGAAAAAACTAAATCAAAAAGACCTCAAAGAATTTCTAGATGTGAAAGTCGTAGCATACAATAATGTAAAATTTATTGACAGCGATCCTATTCAAATTCCACATACCTTTTCTAAAAAAGAAGATATAGAAATTTCAGGATTTTTAACAGCAACGATAGCTTGGGGAAATAGAAAAAGCATTATTACTAATGCAAAACGCATGATGCAAATGCTAGATCATGCGCCGTATGATTTTATTCTAAACCACCAAGAAAGCGATTTAGAAGCTTTAGAAACTTTTGTGCATAGAACGTTTAATGGTTTAGATTTTATAACATTTATAAAGGCTTTACAGCATATTTATCTAGAGCATACAGGTTTAGAAGCTGTATTTGCTAGTCATTCAGAAAAAGATTCCTTACAAAAAGCGATTCACAACTTTAAGCATACCTTTTTTGAAATAGAACATGTACAAAGAACACAAAAACATGTAAGTGATCCGCTTAAAAATTCTGCTGCAAAACGTATTAACATGTTTTTACGTTGGATGGTTAGAAACGATAATGCTGGAGTAGATTTTGGCATTTGGCAAAGCATCGCTCCTAGTCAGTTATCTTGCCCTTTAGATGTACATTCTGGAAACGTAGCACGAAAACTAGGCATACTTACACGCAAACAAAACGACGGAAAAGCTTTACTAGAACTAGATACTGCTTTGCGTAAACTAGACGCTAAAGATCCTGTGAAATATGATTTTGCACTATTCGGACTTGGCGTTTTTGAAGGGTTTTAATTGGAAAGTATTCTAATTTCTTAGCAGCTTCCTAATACATTTAAAATTTTAAAATCCTTTTAATTTCCTTTGAAATAGCACCTACATTTCCATGTTTCTGATTGGTTTGAACGATTATAGTTAATACTTCTTTATCCTTATTAAATCTTCTGACAATGCATTCATAATTTCCTGCAGATCCATGATGCGTATGTTCAACAATGCTATTGTTTTTCCATTTTACAGATCCTAAAGAAGATTGCATATTACCAAAGAAATCGGCTTCTTCCGACAAGAATTTTACCGATTCCTGATTTATTATTTTATACCCATGTAAATTTTCTATCCATTGATATAAATCGTTAGCAGTGAAACTAAAAATGGCTCCCGAAATGGTTACTTTATACGTGTCTTCTTCGTAATCTTCATTAAAAGGAATGGCCATTAAAGTTTTATCTAAATATGGTGCTTCTGGATGAATCACCGCGCTTTTTAAAGAAAAGGGAATAAATAAATGTTCCGTAACATACGCTTTAAAAGTTTGGTTTGTAATTTTTTCTACAATTTGAGCCAATAGCATCGGACTATGATTGGTATATAAATAATCGGTACCTGGTGCAAAGGCCAAGGCTTCTATATTTAATAAATCGGCTTTAATTTTCTCATCCGTAATTCGTTGCTCTTTCGAAAAATATTTATCCCATTCCACTTCTGGAAGACCACTTGTATATTGCAATACATTTTTAATTGAAATTTTGGAAGCCCAACTTGGCAAATCTGTTAAATACGTATCTATTTTATCTTCTACATCCAGTAATCCTTTTTCTTGTAGTTGCATAATGGAAACTGCAGGAAACTCTTTGTATACAGAGCCCAAATCGAAACGAAAATCTTTGGTAAGATGCACCGTTTTAGAGCCATCTGAAAAACCAAAGGATTTTTCGTAAACGGTTTCTCCGTTTTTAACGACTAAAATGTTTCCGTTAAATTCGCCTGCTTTAACTTCTTCTTCCATATAAGAATCTATAGAAGTGTGGCTTTTACAATTTAAAAAAGTTATAGAGATAAGCAGTAATAATACGGTAAGAGAAATACTTTTCATAAAATCAGTGATTTGTTATATTTCAAAGACCATTAAATTGGTGTTTTGTTACAGTTTGGTCATTTTATTTAGGCCTACAAACATTGAAAGTTCATGGTTCCATTGAATTATTTACTTACAAACCAAGTTTTTCTTAAGCGTAAAACGAACCGTTTCAGACACAAAAAAAACCTATTAAATAAACATTCAACAGGTTTTTAAATTTGAAATTATATACGCGCTTTTCAGCTTTTAAAGGAATTAATTATCCTGTAATGGGTATTCAAAACTACTCTCTAAGTCTTTGGAATTTTTTATATAAAATCACATTTAACTTGTCTTGACTTTCATAAATTTTTCCGCTAAAACCGATACATTCTCCTTCTTTTAAATAAAATTTATCTTCATTTTTTAGTCGATAACCGCCATTCGGATACACCATAGTTCCGTTATTCAATTTAAGAATTTTCTCTAACAAAACGATTTCTCCATTCTCATGTTTAAAAACTTTGCCGTCTACCGAAACACAAAAATTAGCATCTACAATTTCCTTTTTATCTTGAGAAAAAAGACTTCCTGTAGTAAAAAACAGAAGTATTAATAACAAAAAAATATTTTTCATAATGTAAGACAATGGATTAATAGCCTAATAAATAT
>JAGPUY010000400.1 GCA_018067265.1 Oceanihabitans sp.
AAAACTTTTAGGATTAGCCATAGTAACGCTATTGTTTTCTTGCAAAGAAGAAGCCAAGGTTGTTGCCCAAAAAGAAATCAAACAATACACCATTGAACAGTTTATGGATAATGAATCTGTTGGCGGTGGAAGCTTTTCATCAGACAACAGCAATCTATTAGTCTCCAGTAATAAGTCTGGTATTTATAATGTGTACACGGTTCCTGTAAAAGGAGGAGAAATGACCGCGATAACCCAATCCGATAGTACTTCTATTTCCGCAAACTCTTATTTCCCAAAGGACAACCGAATGTTATTAAGTGCCGATGGTAATGGCGATGAAATTGATCACTTATTTGTAAGAGAATTAGATGGAACCATTAAAGATATCACGCCAGAAAAAGGTGCAAAATCCGATTTTTACGGCTGGTCTAAAGATAACAACTATTTATATTATGGCTCTAATAAAAGAGACCCAAGCTATTTTGATGTGTACAAAATGTCTGTAGATGGTTATGTTTCAGAAATGCTTTATCAAAATAATGATGGTCTGGATTTTCGTGGTATATCGGATAATGAAAATTATTTTGCCTTATCCAAAACCGTAAATACTAACGATAGCGATTTGTTTCTTTATGATGTAACGACTAAAGAAATGACAAAAATCAATACCAATCCAAGTGGTAATTCTTCCGAAGATTTTTCAAAAGATAATACTATCTTTTATTATACTACAGATGATGGTTCGGAATTCGCATACCTGATGTCTTACGATATCACCACAAAGGAAAAGAAAAAAGTAATCGAAAAATCCTGGGATATTTCGGGTAGTGGTTTTACTTCCAAAGGCACCTACATGATCGTATATACCAATGAAGATGGAAAAAATGCAATTGATGTTTTAGATGCCAAAACAATGCAACCGATAGCATTGCCCGATTTTGGTGAAAAAAGTATTACCAGCGTCGCTTTTAGTGATAACGAAAAATGGATGCGAATGTATGTTGGCGGTTCTAATGCACCTTCCGATTTATACACCTATAATTTAGAAACCAAAGAACAGCACAAACTTACCAATGTGCTTAATGATGAAATTAATATCGACGATTTAGTAACGGCAAAAGTAGTCCGTTATAAATCTTTTGATGGTACTATTATCCCTGCAATATATTACCTACCACACCAAGCATCTGCTACAAACAAAGTACCTGCAATGGTTTGGGTGCATGGTGGACCTGGCGGACAAACGCGTCAAGGATTTAGCTCTTTAATGCAATATATGGTCAATCATGGTTACGCTATTTTAGCAGTAAATAATCGCGGTAGTAGTGGCTACGGAAAGACCTTTTTTAAAATGGACGATTTAAACCACGGTGAAAAAGATTTACAAGATTGTGTAGAAGGTAAAAACTGGCTAGCAACACAACCAGAAATTGATGGCGATAAAATAGGAATCATTGGCGGTTCTTATGGTGGTTATATGACTATGGCAGCACTCACCTACACTCCCGAAGCATTTGATGTTGGTGTCAATTTATTTGGAGTAACCAATTGGATACGTACCCTAAAAAGTATTCCTCCATATTGGGAATCGTTTAGAACTTCGTTGTATAAAGAATTAGGCGATCCGTACACCACAGATTCTATACGTTTAAAGCGTATTTCTCCATTATTCCATACCGATAAAGTTACCAAGCCTTTAATGGTTTTACAAGGCGCACAAGATCCTAGAGTGTTACAAGTAGAATCGGATGAAATTGTTGCGGGTGTTAGAAAAAATGGCGTTCCTGTAGAATATGTATTGTTTGAAGATGAAGGGCATGGTTTTGTGAAAAAGGAAAATCAAATAGAATCTTACAGTAGAATTATTAAGTTTTTAGATACCTATCTTAAAAAGGAAAATGCGCCAATAGATGGTGCCAAAGAAACCATAGAAATAGAAGAAGTAAAAAGTTAAGCGGCTCGCTTTCGCGGAAGTATATTCCTTTCCTTTTAGAAAGGCATCCTTCCATAAAAAGTTTGTAAAACCCACTTTAAAAGCACAAACCACGGTTTGTGCTTTTTGCTTATAAATTGGTAAAATATTAAGATTAATCCTTCCTTAAAATTGAAACGCTTATACTACTTTTGCGCTTAAAAAAATGATAGAATTACTATTCTTAGTAAAGTTAGTAGTAGCCATTACCTTTGTTATTGGCTTGTCTTATCTTGCTGAAAATGTGAGTCCGAAAGTTGCCGGAATCCTATCTGGATATCCTACTGGTTCTGCTATCACTTTGTTTTTTTTCGGATTAGAAGTAAGTCCGGAATACGCCGCAAAAAGTGCCGTATTTAATATGATTGGTTTAACCGCTGCTTTAACCTTTGTGTATGCGTATTACAAAGCATCTACCTATTTTAAAAAGCATACTATTCTCCTTTCTTCTTTCTCTGCCATACTTGCCTATTTTATAGTCGTTGCATTATTACATCGTGTAGAACTTCCAAAATACATCGCCATATTAATCCCTATTTCCGTTTCCTTGCTATGCATCTATCTTTTTAAAGACATTAAGAATATTGGCATCCAAACCAAGGCGAAGATTAATTTTAGAATTCTATTTGTGCGTGCCTTTTTTGCAGCTTTAATTATTTTACTCATTACCACCGTTCCAAAATTTGTTGGTCCTACTTGGGCAGGGCTTTTTTCGGCCTTTCCTACTACCCTATTTCCATTAATGATAATCATTCATTTCACCTATTCTAAAGCACATGTACATACCATTATCAAGCATGTTCCCATAGGCATGTTTTCCTTGATTATTTATTCCTTAACTATATCTATGGTATATCCGTTGTATGGTATTTATTTAGGAACGCTTATTTCCTTTGGCGCAGCAACCTTATATTTATTGGCATACACCAAAATAAAAAACTGGGTAGACAATCGATCCCATTTAAAAAAATCGAACACTGCTACTTAAAAGAATATCACGGATTTAAAAAATAGTTCCTAATTTATTTTTTTTTATATATTTGAATATGAGAAATATAAAAAAGCTATTATTCGTATCCCTATTTTTTATTTTAAATGCCTGTTTTAACCATGCAGACGATATTAGCATATTACCCTCTGGAAAAATAAATATAAAAAGCACCATAGAAATAACAGATAAAGAGGCAGATAAAGCAAAGGTAAAAGAAGAAATTAATAAAAAAATCAAATTATTAAAAGAGGAAGGATGGGATGTAACCTATGCATGGAAAAAGAAATCAAAACCCTATAAAATCATCTTTAATGCAAGAAACACACTAGATAAGCTTTACAAATACCAAAAAGAAACCGATGGCGATACTCCTTCTGGAGTCTATATTTATAAAAAGTTTACGGACAAACAATACGTAGTAACTTTTGATCTATTACCAGATGCAAACCATAGATTACTTGGTCTAAAAGAATATAGTTTACCGCTATATCTCGTGAATGACGATGGTGAACTAGAGGCCACTAGAAGTATAAAAAGCGAAAAGAAATACTACGTAGTTTTAGACTAAAGCGTTTTAAAACAACGACTTAGAAAGATTCACTTACTAATTCCCACTTTAAAAACACAAACCTTGGTTTGTGTTTTTTTTG
>JAGPUY010000420.1 GCA_018067265.1 Oceanihabitans sp.
CTGGTAACACGGTACTTCGTGCTATTTTTGATAGTTTAAAATACGAGATTGTAGGTGTAGATTGTGTTGCAAGTGGGCACCTTACCAAAAAAGATCTTCCTCGTGGTCACTGGAAACATTTAACAGAACAAGAGTTGAATACTTTAAAGATGTTGTAGAATTTATAATACCGCTTCTAAAATCATATTACTATTAAAAGTGCTTCTTACCAAGAAGCACTTTTTTTGTTATACACCCACAAGTAGCAAAATAAATTAGACGATTATTAGGGGCGATTGGTGTTTTAGTTGCCTATTTTTTCAGCAATAAAAGGTGGTCACAACCAATTCAAAAAAAAATAAAAATTTTTCAAAAAAAAGATTACAATTCAAAAAAAAGTATTTCATTTGTATTGCATTTAGCTGAACAAATTGAACTCTGTTTCTATGTTCGGGCTTTTGGAAATTAGGAAGTCATATTCAAAAGCAGCTTACAGATTAAGCGACCGAATTTTAAAGCTAACTTCCGAGTATTCTACCATCGGTGCTAGTCAGCATCAATACGGCTTTGTGCCTACTACAGAACTAAAAATTCAAGTTTGAATTAATTCATAACATTTTTTGTAACAGTGTTTTATGCGCTGTTTTCCGATTTATATTTTCAATATTTTTTTTAAAATAAAAACTGTAATATTTTAAATAAACTTTAGAATGTTATACTTTACAATTAAAGACAAAACACACAAACATGAATACCAAGTATTTTGATCTAATCAATCAAACTTTCGATTTTCCTCAAGAAGAATTTAAACTAGAGGACAATAAATTAAGCTTCCATGATATCCACCTTATGGAGCTAGTTGAGCAATATGGAGCACCTTTAAAATTCACGTATTTACCGCAAATATCTAACAATATTCAGCGTGCTAAAAAATGGTTTGCAGAAGCTATTGAAAAGCATGATTATAAAGGAAACTACAACTATTGCTATTGTACAAAAAGCTCGCATTTTAAACATGTATTACATGAGGCGTTACAAAATGATATTCATATTGAAACCTCTTCGGCTTTTGATATTGATATTGTAGAAAACCTTAAAAAAGAAGGAAAAATAACAAATGATACTTTTGTAATTAGCAACGGTTTTAAGCGTGCACAATATGTAACAAATATTGCTAGACTTATTAATGACGGACATAGAAATGCAATTCCTATAATTGATAATTATGAGGAAATAGATTTACTTTCCGAAGAAATAAACGGCAAATTTAATGTTGGAATTCGTATTGCTTCCGAAGAAGAACCAAAGTTTGAGTTTTATACCTCTAGATTAGGAATTGGTTATAAAAACATCGTACCATTTTATAAAAATCAAATTGCTGATAATAAAAAAGTGAGCCTTAAAATGTTGCACTTTTTCATTAATACAGGAATTAGAGATAATGCCTACTATTGGAATGAATTGCAAAAATGTTTAAAAGTGTACACAAGCCTTAAAAAGATTTGTCCAACATTAGATAGCTTAAATATTGGTGGAGGTTTTCCTATCAAAAATTCGCTTGCTTACGATTTTGACTATGCGTATTTAGTAGACGAGATTGTAAATCAAATTAAAACAACTTGCGAAGAAGAAGGTGTAGATGTTCCAAATATTTTTACAGAATTTGGAAGCTTTACCGTTGGTGAAAGTGGCGGAGCTATCTATGAGATATTGTACCAAAAACAACAAAACGATCGTGAAAAATGGAACATGATTAACTCGTCTTTCATTACAACGTTACCAGATACTTGGGCAATTAATAAGCGTTTTATCATGTTGCCAATAAATCGTTGGGATCAAGGATATGAACGTGTTTTACTTGGCGGATTAACTTGTGATAGTGATGATTATTACAATAGCGAACAACACATGAACGCCATTTACTTACCAAAATATAATAAAGATAAACCACTATATATTGGCTTTTTTAATACAGGAGCTTACCAAGAAACTATTGGAGGATTTGGTGGTTTACAACACTGTTTAATTCCGTCACCAAAACATATATTAATAGATAGAGATGCCGACGGAAAAATCTCTACTAAACTATTTAGTGAACAACAAAAAAGTGAAGACTTACTTAAAATTTTAGGTTATGCAAACTAAAACGTATGCTGGTATTCCAGAAGATTTAGCAAGATTAGACAAAGCGAAAATTGTACTAATACCTGTACCTTATGATGGTACAAGTACTTGGCAAAAAGGAGCAGATAAAGGTCCCGAAGCATTTTTAGATGCTTCCGAAAACATGGAACTTTATGACATTGAAACAGGAACTGAAGTATACCAACAAGGTGTGCATTTAGTAGACGCTGTAACTGAGAACAGTTCGCCAGAAGCAATGGTAGAAGCGGTACACAAAGCAACAAAAAAGTACATTAAAAGGAACAAGTTTGTAACCATTTTTGGTGGTGAGCATTCGGTTTCTATTGGTACAGTTCGCGCTTTTAATGAAATGTATCCAAACTTAACCGTTTTGCAATTAGATGCACATGCAGATTTACGCAAAAGCTACGAAGGATCTACTTGTAACCACGCTTGCGCAATGTACGAAGCTAGTCAGAATACTAATTTAATTCAAGTAGGTATTCGTTCTATGGACGTGATGGAAAAAACGGTTATGGATGAAGAGAAAACGTATTTCGCTCATGAAATGGCTGAAGACAATACGTGGATGGATGCTGCCGTTGACCAAATGACAGAAAACGTTTTTATAACTATAGATTTAGATGTTTTTGATCCTTCTATTATGCCAAGCACTGGAACTCCAGAACCTGGTGGATTATTATGGTATGAAACGATAGAGTTTTTAAAACAAGTTTTTGAAGAGAAAAACGTTGTAGGTTTTGATATCGTAGAACTTTGTCCAAATAAAATAGATAAGTCTTCCGATTTTCTTGCGGCTAAATTATACTATAAAATGTTAAGCTATAAGTTTAAAGATGAAGAAGCAGAAGATGATTATGACAATGCTTTCGATAATACAATAAATAAAAATAACAATACTAAATTTCAAGATGAAGATGCGTACTAAAGGACCAATTTCACAATTTATAGAAAAACACTACTTGCATTTTAACGCGGCAGCTTTAGTAGATGCAGCAAAAGGGTATGAAGCGCAGTTAGAAAGTGGTGCGAAAATGTTAGTATCTCTAGCAGGAGCAATGAGTACCGCAGAACTTGGTAAAAGTTTTGCCGAAATGATTCGTCAAGATAAAGTACAAATCATTTCTTGTACTGGAGCGAATTTAGAGGAAGATATCATGAACTTAGTAGCACATTCTCATTATAAACGTGTACCTAATTATAGAGATTTAACACCTCAAGACGAATGGGATTTATTAGAGAAAGGACTAAATAGAGTTACAGATACTTGTATTCCAGAAGAAGAAGCGTTTAGACGTTTACAACAACATATTGTGAAAATATGGAAAGATGCGGAAGCAAATGGCGAACGTTACTTACCACATGAATACATGTATAAAATGTTACTATCAGGAGTTTTAGAGCAATATTACGAGATTGATTTAAAAGACTCTTGGATGTATGCTGCTGCAGAAAAAAACCTACCAATAGTTTGCCCAGGTTGGGAAGACAGTACGATGGGGAATATTTTTGCTAGCTACGTGCTTAAAGGAGAATTAAAAGCTAGTACTATGAAATCTGGTATTGAGTACATGACGTTTTTAGCAGATTGGTACACCGATAATTCACAAAAAGGTATCGGTTTCTTCCAAATTGGAGGAGGTATTGCTGGAGATTTCCCTATTTGTGTGGTACCAATGTTATACCAAGATATGGAGCGTCCGGAAACACCATTTTGGAGTTATTTCTGTCAGATTAGTGATTCTACAACAAGTTATGGTTCGTATTCTGGAGCAGTTCCAAATGAGAAAATTACTTGGGGAAAACTAGATATCGATACCCCAAAATTTATTATTGAAAGTGATGCAACTATTGTTGCACCTTTAATTTTTGCTTATCTTTTAGATCAGTAATGGAACCAAATAAAATTGATAATATAGAGCTTAAGTATCTAACGGTTAATGATTTTGAAGAGCTAAAAGAAGCTACTTTAGAATCGTATGGCGGTGTGCTTAATTCGTACTGGAAAAAACACCATATAGAAGAATTAACTTCTATGTTTCCAGAAGGTCAAGTGGTTATAAAAATCGATGGAGACATTGCAGGTTGTGCATTGTCTCTCATTGTAGATTATGATGCTATTGATGATGAACATACATACGAAGATATTATCGGTGGAAAATCTTTTAAAAATCACGATCCAAATGGCGATGTGCTTTATGGTATTGATGTGTTTATAAAGCCACAATATAGAGGTTTACGTTTAGGAAGAAGATTGTATGATTATAGAAAAGAGGTTTGTGAAAACTTAAATTTAAAAGGAATTGTTTTTGGAGGAAGAATGCCAAACTTTCATAAACATAAAGAGTTAACTCCTAAACAATACATAGAAAAAGTAAAACGTAAAGAAATTCATGATCCTGTTTTAAACTTTCAAATTTCTAACGACTTTCATCCAGTTCGTGTATTAAAAGGATATTTAGAAGGCGATACAGCTTCTAACGAATATGCTGTTTTAATGGAATGGGATAATATCTATTATACCAAACCAAACAAAAAGGCAAGTTCTGTAAAAAGTATTGTAAGACTTGGTTTGATACAGTGGCAAATGCGTCCGTATAAAGGGCTAGATGATTTAATGCAACAGGTAGAGTATTTTATCGATAGTGTTGCTGCTTATCGTTCTGATTTCGCTGTGTTTCCAGAGTTTTTTAATGCGCCTTTAATGGCAGAGTTTAACCATATGCATGAGCCAGATGCTATTAGAGAGTTGGCAAAATTTACGGAAGTCATTGTAAAAAAAATGCAGCAACTTTCTATTTCTTATAACATCAATATTATTACGGGTAGTATGCCAGAAGTAGTAGGCGATAAGTTATATAATGTTGGTTATTTATGCCGAAGAGATGGAAGTGCAGAGCGTTACGAAAAAATTCATGTAACACCAGACGAAGCGAAAGTTTGGGGAATGCAACGCGGAAACAAATTGCAAACCTTTGAAACAGATGCTGGTAAGATTGGTATTCTAATTTGTTATGATTCGGAGTTTCCAGAACTATCTCGTTTGCTAGCAGATGAAGGTATGGATATTTTGTTCATTCCTTTTTTAACAGACACACAAAATGGCTATTCTCGTGTTCGTTTATGTGCACAAGCACGTGCTATAGAGAATGAATGTTATGTGGCTATTTCTGGAAGCGTTGGGAATTTACCGAATGTAAATAATATGGATATTCAATATGCGCAATCTGCTGTATTTACGCCATGTGATTTTTCATTTCCAAGTAATGGTATCAAAGCAGAAGCGACTACCAATACCGAAATGATTCTAGTGGCAGATGTCGATTTAAGTCTTTTAAAAGAATTGCATTCTTTCGGAGCAGTAAAAAATTTAAAAGATAGACGAAAAGATTTTTACGATGTTATTAGAATTAACAACAATAAATAATATATTTAAACAATAAAACATTAATTATAAGATTAGATTTTCGCTTTCGCGGAAATGAAAATACATTTTAAATGGCAAATAAAAGAGACAACCTAAAAAGAGTAATTGTAGATTTTAAAAAGCTAACACCAGAAATTTTAGCTTTATTAGTAGAAAGATATCCTGATGGTTATGATGATGACCAAGTAGTGTCTTTTAGAAACGCTAAAAATGAACTAATTGAAGCAATTGAAGTAACTACAGAAGACACCAAGTATTTGGTGAAAGTCAGTACTAAACTGGAAGTTACTATGGAAAATTATGACGAAGATGATTATGAGGATTTTGATGAAAGCGATCCAGAAGCTGTTCAAGATCCAGAATTATCAGATGAAGACGCTGAAGATTTAGACTAAAAATCGAAATCGTATGGTTTTATTTTGTAACTTAATATAAGCAAAGTTAGAACTTTAAAAACCTGTTTATGGAAACGTCATTTCACATGTCATTACCATGTTTAAGTGTAACAAAAACGAAAGATTTTTACACGAATAATATTGGTGCTTCCTTAGGAAGAATGACTAAAAATTGGGTAGATATTAATTTGTTTAATCATCAGTTAACGTTTATTAAAGCCGAGAAGTTTCATTTCAATAGCCCTAATTATGTGTTCGAAGGTAAAATTTTACCATCCTTTCACTTCGGAGTTATTGTAGATGCAGATAACTGGAAAAAAATTTACGAAAAACTGAAGGAACAAAATTTAGAAGTAGTCACACAAACTACTTTTTTAGAAAACAAACCAGGAGAACATGTATCCTTTTTTGTAAAAGACCCAAATGATTATATGTTAGAATTTAAAAGTTTTATAGACCCAAAACAAATGTTTGCATCCTAATGTACAAAGTTGTTGCTTATCAAGTAGCAAACACTATCCAAATAAAAGCTAGTAAACAGCAATTGCAATGGCAGTTGCTATTTCAAGATAGTGACGAGCTGTATTATAAAAGCTCAGAAAATAAATACATCTATATTTTTCACTATGGAATGGTTAGTTTTTTTAATATGAATGCTGCAGAAATAGCATCCGTATTAGAAGAAATAAAACCATTTTGTAACACCTATATTTCTGAAAAACTTTCCGAGGATATTCAAATAGAAGTCCGAGAAAATTCATTAAAAGTAGAATATAACAACGTTATTTTACCAGAATTAAATGATGAAATGATTCGTTTAGTAATGTTAAATACTTCGCAATCTGTAGCACTAGATCGTTATGCCGATATTACCGAAGAATTACTTATTGAAACCCATGAACATACCAAATATCTCGAAAATAAAGGGAAATTGGATATTTCAGGAAATACCTTAAAACGTTTTATAGGAAGAGTATTGAACATTAAAAATAAGATTTCAGAGAATCTGTATATTTTTGATTCGCCAGAAATTACTTGGGAAAACGAACAGCTTAATAAGCTAAATCAAGAGCTTAAAATTTCTTTTGATTTAAAAGATAGGTACCGATTAATTCATGACCGAATAGAAATTATTAAAGAGAATTTAGAACTCTTTAAAGACATTATGGATCACAAAGAAAGTAGTAGATTAGAGTGGATAATTATTATTCTAATTGTTATTGAAGTGGTAGATATGTTTATTCTAAAATTTAACTAATCCTAAAGCTGATTTGAAACGTATATAGAAGAAATACATTATGCTACCACCGTTTCCAAGGTTGAAATGGTTTAAGTAATTCGGACTTTAGGTAGGAATTTTTCCGATACATATTTCTAACTTTTAAATATTTATCAAAAATGAAAACAAAAATCACATTAGTACTTGCTGTTTTATGTATTGCTTTAACCAGTTTTACAACACTAAATCAAGATCGAATTACTGTAGACGGACAGTATGACGGAAGCGATGGTTATGGTTATAATTTTATAGTTTTTAACGACGATGACGAAGAAACGACATTAACACTTCATGAAGTAGAAGAAGATGTATTAGACGAATATAATTTAGATACAGAAGACGTAATCGGTTCTCATTTTCAAATTACTTATATCGCTGTTACAGAAACCGTTTTAGATGAAAACGGCGATGAGCAAGATGAAGAAAAACGGACTATTGTAGCTTTAAAACCTATTAACTAAATTAAGTATCCCATCTTAATAAAAAAAAGAGACTATCTGCAGATAGTCTCTTTTT
>JAGPUY010000430.1 GCA_018067265.1 Oceanihabitans sp.
GCATAGAAATTAATTTTTGAAAGTATTGAAAAATCACCCATATCAGAATAATAAGTTGTGAATATCCAATTCGTGTCTGCAATATTTAACGTTTTAAATGACAATTCAGGACCATAATTTGTTCCTATATCGTTAGTTGCGTAAACTCTAAAATAGTAATTTGTATTAGCAATTAAATTATCTATGGTAGTCGAAAAGGTATTTGTATTTTCTATTATAATTTCATTTTGTGTTGTTGGATTAGGTGATGTACTCCAACAAATTCCTCTCTCGATAATTGTGCTGCCACCATTAGAAGTAACATTCCCATCAATCTTTATTGTAGTAAATGTAATTTCGGCAGTATTAATTGTGGTTTGAGATTCTATAGTTGCTAATTGCAAATTGTCTGAGCTATCATCATTAGACTGACAATTGAAGATGAATAGACTTAATAATAGAACGGATAGGTAGTTTTTCATGATTTTTCCTTTTTATGTTTTACCTATAGTCTGAAAATTAAAAAAAGGTTGCGTACTATATAAAAAAAACCTCGTAATTTTAATTACGAGGTTTAAATATATTAAGTAAAAAAGAATTAATCTTCCTTCTTATCTTCTCTTGGTTTTCTATCATCACGACCTCTATTGTCACGAGAACCACGATTATCACGTCCACCAGAACGTTTATCATCTCTTGGTGGTCTTGCTACATAACCTTCCGGTTTTGGTAACAAAGCTTTTCTAGAAACTTTTTCTTTGCGTGTTCTTGGATCTTGTCCAAAATACTTCACATCAAATACGTCTCCCATGTTTACAACATCGGTTACATTTTCTGTACGTTCCCAAGCTAATTCACTTACGTGTAATAAAACTTCGTTTCCTGGAGCATCCATATATTCAACAACAGCACCAAAATCTAACATCTTGATTACTTTTACTTCGTATACGCTACCAACAGTTGGTTTAAATAAGATAGCATCTATTTTTGCCATAACAGCATCAATACCTTTTTTACCTACACCTAAAATTTCAACAATACCTTCTTCAGTAACAGGATCTTCGTTAATAACGATTGTAGTCTCTGTTTCTTTTTGCATTTCCTGAATTACTTTTCCACCAGGTCCAATTAAGGCTCCGATAAATTCATTAGGAACACGTCTTGTTATCATTGTAGGAGCATGCTCTTTTACTTCTGCATTAGGAGTAGCAATAGTATCTGTTAATTTCTCTAAAATGTGTAAACGACCAGCGCGAGCTTGTTGTAACGCATTTACAAGAATTTCGTAAGAAAGACCTTTTACTTTAATATCCATTTGACAAGCAGTAATACCATCGGCAGTACCAGTTACTTTAAAATCCATATCTCCTAAGTGATCTTCATCTCCTAAAATATCAGATAATACAGCGTATTTTCCAGAAGCAGTATCGGAAATTAATCCCATTGCAATACCAGAAACAGGTTTTGTCATTTTTACACCAGCATCCATAAGTGCCATGGTACCAGAACAAACTGTTGCCATAGAAGACGAACCGTTAGATTCTAATACTTCAGATACCACTCTTACTGTGTACGGGCAATCTGCAGGAATCATTCCTTTTAATGCACGTTGTGCTAAGTTACCATGTCCAACTTCTCTACGAGAGGTTCCACGAATTGGTCTTGCTTCACCAGTACAAAAAGGAGGGAAGTTATAGTGTAAATAGAAACGTTCTTCACCTTCTTTAGATGGCATATCTATTTGATTTGCATCTCTAGAAGTTCCTAAAGTTACGGTTGCTAAAGCTTGCGTTTCTCCACGCGTAAAGATTGCAGAACCATGTGTTGATGGTAAGTAATCTACTTCACACCAGATTGGTCTGATCTCATCGGTTTTACGACCATCTAAACGTAAACCTTCATTTAAGGTTAAATCGCGAATGGCAGCTTTTTCCGCTTTACGGTAATAGTCAGAAACTAAACCACCGTAATCTGCTAATTCTTCTTCCGAAAAAGTAGCTTTAATATCTTCTTTTATGGTTTGAAAAGCAGCACTTCTTTCATGTTTAGCAGAACCAGCTTTTGCAATAGCATACACTTTATCGTACGCCATGTCATGCACTTTTTTCTCTAAATCTTCATCTGTTCTTTCTGCTTCGTATTCACGAACCTCTTTCTTTCCAAATGCTTCCGCTAATCTTACTTGCGCAGCACATTGTACTTTAATAGCTTCATGCGCAAACTTAATTGCATCCGCCATTTCTTCTTCAGAAATTTCATCCATTTCACCTTCTACCATCATTACTGAATCTGCAGAAGCACCAATCATCATGTCTAAATCAGACAATTCCATTTGTGCTGGTGTTGGGTTGATAACAAATTCACCGTCTACACGACCAACTCTAGCTTCAGAGATAGCACATTCAAAAGGGAAATCTGATAATTGAATAGCTGCTGAAGCTGCTAATCCTGCCATTGCATCTGGCATAACGTCTGGGTCATGAGACATTAACTGAATCATCACCTGGGTTTCAGAATGATAATCTTTAGGGAATAATGGACGTAAAACGCGATCCACTAAACGCATCGTTAATACTTCACCGTCACTAGGTCTTGCTTCTCTTTTGAAGAAACCACCTGGGTAACGACCTGCAGCTGCAAATTTTTCTCTATAATCTACTGTTAAAGGTAGAAAGTTAAGATCTTTCTGTTCGTAATTGGAAACTACTGTACATAATAACATACATTTTCCCGATTGCACTACAACGCTACCATGCGCTTGTTTTGCTAATTTTCCGGTTTCGATAGAAATTTCTCTACCATCACCAAGGTCTATGACCTCTCTAAATACTTTTGGAATCATAAATAAGTTTTAATACTAATTAAACATTGGTAGTTGTGTTGTGTAGTTGTTGTGGCCAATGAAAAACTGTAATTTAGCTTCTTCAATATTGGAGTTTAGACTCTTCCAAAACGAGTTAGTTTATACCAAAAAACCACGCCGTAAAGCGTGGTCTTTTATATGAAGATTATTTTCTTAATCCTAATTCTTTAACTATTGCACGATATCTTAAAACATCTTTCTTAATTAAATAATCTAGTAGGCTTCTTCTTTTTCCTACTAACATTACTAAAGAACGCTCTGTGTTATAATCTTTGCGATTCTTTTTTAAGTGTTGTGTTAAGTGTTCAATTCTATGAGTAAATAATGCAATCTGTCCTTCTGCAGAACCAGTATTTTTTGCGTTACCACCATGTTTTGTGAATAATTCTTCTTTTGCTTTTTGATCTAAATACATGCTAATATTATTGTAAATGATTTTTATGTACACGAAAGCCTATCTTTCGAGCGGCAAATATAGTTATTTTTATTTATATAGATATATAAAAAACAAAAAAGACCTTTATTTTGTAAGAATAAAGGTCTTGTTGGTTAGTGTATTAATCTTTAAGCTCTTATAGGTTGGTTTTGCACCAAGTCTATATAAAGATTCACTCTGTTTTTTAATTCTTTTCTATGTGTAATAAAGTCTAGGAAACCATGTTCTAATAAAAACTCTGAGGTTTGAAAACCTTCTGGTAATTCTTTTCCTGTGGTATCTCTTACAATTCTTGGTCCAGCAAAACCAATTAATGCTCCAGGTTCTGCAATATTAATATCTCCTAACATAGCAAAGGAAGCTGTTGTTCCTCCTGTTGTTGGATCTGTACATAGCGAAATGTATGGTATTCCTGCATCTGCAAGTTGTGCTAGTTTTACAGAAGTTTTTGCTAATTGCATTAAAGATAATGCTGCCTCCATCATACGTGCTCCTCCAGATTTAGAGATAATCATGAAAGGTAGTTTGTTTTTTAGTGCGTAATCTGCTGCACGCGCTATTTTTTCTCCTACCACACTTCCCATAGATCCACCAATAAAACTAAAATCCATTGCAGCAATTACTAAATCATTGCCTTTAGATTTACCAACTGCTGTACGTACTGCGTCTTTTAGTTTTGTTTTTTCTTGTGCCGCTTTTAAACGGTCTGGGTACTTTTTGGTGTCTTCAAATTTTAAAGGATCTTTAGATTCTAGTTTAGTATCTAACTCTTTATATTTATTGTCATCAAAAAGTATTTCGAAATATTCGTTACTACCAATTCTTACATGGTACCCGTCTTCTGGACTAACGTAAAAGTTTTTTTCTAATTCTTTTGCGTCTACTATTTTACCTGTTGGTGATTTATACCAAAGGCCTTTAGGTGTATCTTTTTTTTCTTGAGTAGAGGTGGTTATACCTTTTTCTTTTCTTTTAAACCAAGCCATATCGATTTACGATTTTAGTTTTTCTAAAATTAATTTAGTTTGTTCTTATTTTAAATAAATAAGTAAGCAAAATTACTCATTTTATTAATACAACTCAAAAATAGATGTAGCTATCTTGTTTTCTTGCTTTAGTAATGCATGAAAAAATCCGTTTAAGTACTGATTGTATTCAGTTTAAACGGATTTTTTATTTTAATAATTAACTCGATTTGCGTTAAGGATGGAACGGTTTGTTTGAGCTCCTCGCAGAGAGCGAGTAGTGACAGCCTGACCCTACGAAACTTTTGTGAAGTAGGGTAACCTGCCTACGGCAGGCAGGCGCCCAACGCAAAACAATGTTATAGCGTATTCACGTTATTAAGGTCTTCAAACGCTTTTTTAAGACGTTCTACAAAAGTGATTTCTCCTTTGCGTAACCAAACACGTGGATCGTAATATTTTTTATTTGGAGATTCTGGACCATCTGGACTACCAATTTGTGCTTGTAAGTAGTCTGTTTTTTCTGCCATGTAATCTCTAACTCCAGACATAAACGCATATTGCATGTCGGTATCGATATTCATTTTTATTACACCGTAACCTATTGCTTCTCTAATTTCTTCTAATGTAGATCCGGATCCACCATGAAAAACAAAGTCAATATGATTATGCGGTAAGTTGTGTTTTTTAGATAAAAATTCTTGCGAGTTTTTAAGAATTTTTGGGGTAAGTTTTACGTTTCCAGGTTTGTAAACGCCATGTACATTACCAAATGCTGCTGCGATGGTGAATTGGTCGCTTACTTTGCTTAACTCTTCGAACGCATACGCTACTTCTTCTGGTTGTGTGTATAGTTTAGATTCGTCTACATCACTATTGTCTACGCCATCTTCTTCTCCTCCTGTAATACCCAATTCTATTTCTAGGGTCATTCCCATTTTGCTCATTCTTGCAAGGTATTCTTTGCATATTGCAATGTTTTCTTCAAGTGGTTCTTCACTTAAATCAATCATGTGTGAGCTATATAAGGGTTTGCCTGTTGCTGCAAAATGTTGTTCACTGGCATCTAATAAACCATCTATCCAAGGTAATAATTTCTTCGCGCAATGGTCTGTATGTAAAATAACTGGGACACCGTAAGCTTCTGCCATTAGATGCACATGTTTTGCACCTGCAACACTTCCTGCAATTGCCGCTTTTTGGTTTTCGTTACTTAATCCTTTTCCGGCATTAAATACACCTCCACCATTAGAAAATTGTATGATTACTGGAGCATTTAAAGCTGCAGCTGTTTCTAAAACACCATTAATACTATTAGAGCCAATTACATTTACTGCTGGTAATGCAAAGCCTTTTTCT
>JAGPUY010000434.1 GCA_018067265.1 Oceanihabitans sp.
TTCACTAAGTCAAATAGATAAACTATTTTTGCCTTCATGCAAAACACGCTTCAAAATCACATTCCAGCGCAAGCGATACCTTATGTTTTAAACTTATTAAAACAGGATAATTTGGTCGTTAAAATAAAAAAAGAACGTAAAACCAGACATGGAGATTACAGAAGACTTCCAAATAACAAACACCAAATAACGATAAACGCAAATCTAAATAGCTACCGCTTTTTAATTACTTTAATTCATGAAATTGCACATTTAGAAGCTTTTACTAAGTACGGAAGATTTATAAAACCACATGGCAAAGAGTGGAAGCAAACGTTTCAGCATTTAATGCTTCCTGTTTTAAACCCAGAAGTGTTTCCTATGCAATTATTACCTTTATTGGCTAAACACTTTAAAAACCCAAAAGCGTCAAGCGACACAGATACGCAACTGGCCTTAGCTTTAAAGCAATTCGACGAACCAAATGATAAACACTATGTTTTTCAAGTACCTTTGGGTACATCTTTTAAACTTTACAATGGTAGAGTATTTGTTAAAGGACAAAAACGAGTTAAACGTATTGAGTGTATAGAAGTTGCATCCGGAAAAATGTATCTTTTTAATCCCAATGCAGAAGTAGAATTATTAAATTAGTAATATGAATAAAAATAATTATGCCATATTAATGGCTGGAGGAGTAGGATCAAGATTTTGGCCAGTAAGTACCAAAGAATTTCCAAAGCAGTTTCATGACATGTTAGGAACAGGAGAAACGCTTATTCAAAAAACATTCCATCGCTTAGCCAAAATAATTCCGCAAGAAAATATATTCATATTAACTAATGAAATGTACAATGATTTGGTGTTTGAACAATTACCACAAGTAACCAAACGTCAAGTAGTATTGGAGCCAGCAATGCGTAATACGGCACCTTGTATTTTATATGCTTCTTTAAAAATTCAGAAAGAAAATAAAGATGCAATTATGATTGTTGCGCCAAGTGACCATTGGATTGAAGATGAAAATGCCTTCACAAAAAACGTGCAACAAGCTTTTGATTTTTGTGCAGAAAACGATGCGCTAATGACACTTGGTATTCAGCCTACATTTCCGAATACCGGATTTGGGTATATTGAGTTTGATAAAGAGACCAAAGAGGCCATTAAAACGGTAGAACAGTTTAGAGAAAAACCAGATTACAAAACGGCCAAAGAGTTTATTGCACAAGGAAATTTTTTATGGAATGCTGGGATTTTTATGTGGAGTGCAAATAGTGTAGTGAATGCTTTTAAAAACAAGCAGCCAGAATTATTTAGTCTGTTCGAGCAAGGTTGTGAGGTATATAATACCGATTTTGAAGATGATTTTATTCTGGAGAATTACGCTAAAGCGGAAAATATTTCGGTAGATTATGCTATCATGGAAAAATCGGAAAATGTATATGTATTGCCTGCTACCTTTGATTGGAATGACTTAGGAACTTGGGGAAGCTTATACGATAAGCTAGATAAAGACGAAAACAACAATGCAGTTGTAAATGCTAGAACACTTACTGAAGATGCTTCTGGAAACATGATACGTACCAAAAAAGATAAAATTGTGGTAGTAGATGGTTTACAGGATTATATAATTGTAGATAAAGACGAAGTTTTGCTTATATTTCCGAAAGTAAAGGAACAAGATATTAAAAAAGTACTCCAAAAGGTGAAAGATAATTTTGGTGAGAATTATGGTTAATTATGAGCGAAGAAAATAAATTTGATTTTTCTGAAGAAGAAAATACAGCCAAGGAAAACACAGCTAAAGAGAATGCAGCTAAAGACAACATCGCTAAAGATGAGGCTGTAAAGCAATCTAAAAAGGCTGTACATGAGGATGCTAAAGGTTTGTTGCAAAGTATCAAACAGTTTTTTAGCGAGCTTCTAGACTTTCGAGAAGATACCGATAGAGATGCAACTATTGAAGCGATAAAATTAGATATTCCTTTTAAAGGCGCAACTGCTTGGATTTTAATTTGCTCCATTTTTGTAGCATCTGTTGGTTTAAATGCAAACTCTACAGCAGTTGTTATTGGTGCCATGTTAATTTCGCCATTAATGGGTCCAATTCTTGGTATCGGACTTTCAGTAGCCATTAATGATATAGACACCTTAAAAAAATCACTGATCAATTTTGGTGTCATGATTTTGTTAAGTGTACTTACGGCATTTTTATTTTTTAAGTTCTTTCCGTTACAAGAACAATCTTCAGAGTTATTAGCCAGAACAAAACCAGATATTCGTGATGTTTTGATAGCCTTTTTTGGAGGCCTTGCTTTAATTATTGCTAGAACAAAAAGAGGCACTATTGCCTCTGTTATTTTTGGTGTAGCTATTGCTACCGCATTAATGCCACCTTTGTGTACGGTGGGTTACGGATTGGCATATGCGTTGAATGATGATTTTTCCGTAGGTATACAATTTGCTACAGGAGCCATGTATTTGTTTACTATAAACACCATATTTATTGCTTTAGCTACATTTTTAGTACTTAAAGTACTTCGTTTTCCTATGCTTAAATATGCAAATTCGGCAAAGCGTAAACGTATTTCTAGATTGGCTTCGTTTGTGGCTATTTTAGTAATGATTCCTGCAGTACTTACTTTTTTAAATGTATTACGTGAAAGTAATTTTACAAATGATGCAAAACGATTTATTTCGCATGAGCTAGAAGCATTACCTAATGCAAACTATATTAAAAAGAATGCGACTTATATTTATAACCCTACCGATATTTCTACTATTGAATTAACCACTTTTGGTGCTGATGAAATTCCGGAAGCTACCGTTGCTGTTTTAGAACAACGTTTTAATAATTACAATGCGTTAAAAGATGTTAAGTTACAGGTAAATCAAGTTAAAAATAGAATTATAAATAACCTGGAATATATGGAAGAATTACGTACTCGTGATTCTTTAGATATGATG
>JAGPUY010000436.1 GCA_018067265.1 Oceanihabitans sp.
CGTATAAAATAAATAAAACCCAAATCTCCCCTTACTATTGCGCATACTTTCATAAAATAAAAAATATTTCATTTTAGTTTTCAGCAACTATAAGCATCTTCCATTACAAGAAAAATAGTTAACTTAGTTAATGATAATTACAATTCACAGAATTGAATATCAAGACTTAAGACTTTTCATTTCAAACCAATGGCAAAATACCACATGGAAACAAAGAAGCAATTTAACGACAGAATATCATTACCTTTTACGTTTGATGTAGCAAAAATGACTGCAGAAGCACACGCATTAAAAAAGGAACATTACGAATATTATAAAGTCATTACCTTGCGTTCTCCTGCACATTTGGTAGACAGTTCTTTACCTTTTCCTCCGCCTGCAAGCGATTATGCCGATGGTTCTTGGACAGATTGGATGGACACACCTAATCTAGAAAAATCACCCTATTTAAAAAGTATTATCCATACCTTTAGTCAATACACCACCGTTAATTTGGTTAGGCTATTATTTTTGGCACCAAATTCTGTGGTAAAAGAACATACCGATCCTACTTTAGGCTTAGAACAAGAAAAATCGATGATTAGACTTACCATTCCCATAGATAATAATGAAGGCGTTTCGTTTTTTCTTAACGACTCTTTAATTACTATGAAAACTGGAGAATGCTGGTATTTGCGTTTAACCGATAAACATCGTGTTATTAATAACGGAACTACAGATCGTATTAATTTAACCATCGATGTCATACCTAATGATATCATAGTTGCAATTATTTCTAATGCAAATACACTAATAAATTTGCAAAACAAACCGAAACATGAAGACTAGAGAAAATGCCATAGAAATGGACAAAGCAGCCTTTCGAAAGATTGGCTATCAGCTCATTGATACTATTTCGGACTTTTTGGATGAAATTCCGGAGAAACAAGTAACTACGAACAAGACTCCGAAAGAATTACAAAACATACTAGGAGATGCTTCCTTACCAGTAAACGGAACACCAGCGGAAGAATTAATAGTTCATACCACAAAATTACTTTTAGACCATTCGTTATTTAATGGGCATCCTAAATTTTTTGGTTATATCACCTCTTCGGCAGCACCCATTGGCGCTTTAGCGGATTTGTTAGCCGCATCCATTAACCAAAATGTTGGTGCTCAAATACTGAGTCCGATAGCCACCGAAATAGAAAAACAGACCATTAAATGGTTAGCCGAATTTATTGGTGTATCGCCAAATTATGGAGGCGTTTTAGTAAGTGGTGGAAACATGGCGAATTTTACCGCTTTTTTAGCTGCAAGAACAGCCAAGGCTCCAAAAGAGATTAAAGAAAACGGACTTACCAATGCACCGAAACAATTAATTACTTACTGCTCTAAATCTACACATACCTGGATTGATAAAGCGGCTATTTTATTTGGTCATGGTTCTAAATCGGTACGTTGGATACCAACCGATGCATCCAACAAAATGGATATCAACCTTTTAGAACAAACGATAAAAGAAGATCTAAAACAAGGGCATCAACCTTTTATGGTTGTTGGTACTGCTGGTGATGTTAGCACAGGAATTGTAGATAATCTAGAAGCTATTGCAGCTATTTGCAAAACCTTTGATTTATGGTTTCACATCGATGGCGCTTATGGTATTCCGGCAGCAATTATTCCAGAATTAAAAGCTTTATTTACAGGAATAAAAGAAGCAGATTCGATTGCTTTAGATCCGCATAAGTGGTTGTATAGTCCGTTGGAAGCTGGTTGTACTTTGGTCAAAAACCCAAAGCATCTTATAGATACCTATAGTTCGCATCCAGAATATTATAATTTCAGTTTAACGGAAGAAGGCGGATCACAGAATTACTTTGAATACGGATTACAAAATTCGCGTGGTTTTCGAGCATTGAAAGTATGGCTTGCATTACAACAAATTGGGAGTAATGGCTACACAAAACTGATTAGAGAAGATATCGCATTATCTAAATATTTCTATGCATTGGCAGACCATCACGAAGCATTAAAACCAATAACTCAAAATTTAAGTATTACGACGCTTAGATATGTTCCAACAGATTTAGAAGGAAACGACGAGAATAATGTGACTTATTTAAACACTTTGAATGAGAAACTACTAAACGAACTACAACAAGGTGGCGAAATGTTTTTATCTAACGCGATTATAGCAGATCAATATTGTTTGCGAACCTGCATTGTAAACTTTAGGACTACAAAAAAGGATATAGAAGACTCCATTAAAATAATAGTTAAAGAAGGCCGAAAAATGCATCTCATGCTACAAAACAAGAAATACTAAAGAAACCTATGAAATATATAATTAAAGCAAGTTCCATTTCTAAAAAGGATGCTTCCATGCAGATTAAACAATCTGAAATCGCTTTTGGAACCACTCCAGAATCTTCAGACCGTTTAGCAAATCCTGCAGAATTATTCTTAGGTTCTTTTTCGGCATGCATTTTAAAAAATGTAGAACGCTTTTCTAGCTTAATGCATTTTGAATATAGTCATGCAGAAATAACCGTAAGCGCAACACGACTGGAAAAGCCACCAAGAATGGACGAAATACAGTATGAGTTACTTATTTATAGTCCAGACAATACCTTAAATATTAATTTGCTTAAAAAGAATATTGAAAAGTTTGGAACTATCTATAATACCGTAAAACTTTCTTGTGCTATTACTGGGGAAATAAAACAAATCCTTAATTAAACCTCAAAAAAAACACTAAACCCAATAAAAAAAGCACCAAAACGGTGCTTTTTTTTCAATTTACTAACTCATAAAAATTAATCTAAATCAAATCGTAATCCTAAAGAAATATTGTTTTGATCTATCGCTTGGTCCTTAAATAAAGGTGACAAATCATATTTGGCATATACTGCAACATTACCAAAAGAGATATAACTACTTACCCCATAAACAAAAGGATTGGTGTTTAAATCGGTTTCTTTATCCTTTTCTCTATTTCCGTCTAGTTTGTATTTTGTTTTATGCATAGAACCTAAATTCACTCCTGCATAACCACCAACGCCGATTTTAAACTTATTGTATGTCGAGTATCTAAAATAGGTATCGCGTTCTATTTTTTTAGATGGCCCAAATTCAAAATGGATTGGTACTACTAAATTGGTCGTTCTAAACTTAGATTTTTTCAAGTTAAAAGCACTTGTTTCCAAAGAGACAACGCCATCATTCTCGGTAAGAAATTGATCGTCTTTTAAATCTAATTTATTCCATTGTACCGATAAACCATATTTTAAACGTACCGCATTGGTGTTTTTAAACAGACGTGTTTTCCAAGCCCAACCTAGTTCTACAAATCCGGAACCACCTAATTTATATGGCGAATCGCTTAGCGATTGTCCTTCAATGATGGTATTATTAAAACCGATAGCAAAAACCATATCGCTTGTGGTACGTCTATCATATATTTTCGGAATTGCTTTATCTTTCGGCCCAATATAAATACCGCCTTTATCAAACTCATCCGAATCTTCTCCTTTCCCAATAGAAATTACAAACCCATCTAAATTAGCACCAACATCTGAAGTTACTTCTTCATTTCTTTCTAGTAAAGCAATTTTATTATCTAGAATAGCAATTCTATTTTCAATATTTAATGCGTGTTTTTCTGCTTCCGTTTGCTTTAATGCATCTGCTTCTTCACTCGTAATTTCGCCAGCATCTAACTTGGTATTTATAGTTTGTACCGTTTCTTTTAAAAACTCCTTTTCCTGAGTTTTCACTTGTTCTTTTTTGTTTTCTAAAAACTCAATCTTTAAAATGTTTGGGTTTTCTTGTGCTTTGGCAAATTGCATCGCACACACTAAAATAATACCGATTACGTATTTTGTTGCTGTTTTCATTTCTGTTCTGTTTTTTAATGGATGATTTATGTATTACTCGTTTCTAGTAGCAACTGCTGTTGTTGCCGTTTTAAAATTCTCTTCAATAACTTTAAACAACTTTCCTCTTAACGATGGAGGCATTTCTGTTTCTGCATCTTCTAATAATGCATTTGCATCCACCGCAATGGACTGTACGCCGTTATTTGCACTTAATTGCATCTTTTTATTCGCAGTCTGTAATAGGGCTTCAATTTCAGAATCTGTGGTTTCTAAATTGGTGCTTACAATTTGATTTTCTTTACTTCCTAAAATGCCTTCTGTTTTAACAACCGAAGCAATAACCTCATCTTGTGTTATCCCAATAGTACTTATGTCTTTTGGCGCTTTTTTAGCGTTGCTTGCAATTGCCTTTTTATTAACTATTGGCTGCTTTATTTTTTGATTCCGGATTGTTTTTTGAACCGTATTTTCAGCGACACTATTATTGGTTGGTATCGTATTTAGATTCTTCTTTTCTGAAGTTTTCACTTGTTCCTGAACAACTTCTTGGGATTCCAGAAGGATTTCCGAAGTTTGACTTGGATTCGTAATCGTTTCCATTTCTGCATCTACAACAATAGGTGAAACGTTGGAGCTTGTAGTATCTAGCGTTACAAATTGGGAAACTACAAACAAGAAACCGATTACACTTGCCGCAATACCAAACCATAAAAACGTGTTTTTACTTTGTTTTTTTTCGTCTGCATTTAAGCGTTGTTCTAAACTTTCCCACGTATTTATAGATGGTTCTATGGTACGTTGCTCCAGCTTCTCTCTTATGTTTTCTTCAAATTTAATTGGTGCCATAACCTGCTTTGTTTAATTCTTTAATTTTTTGCTGAAGCGCTTTTCTTGCTTTGAACAATTGCGATTTAGAAGTACTTTCAGAAATCCCCAACATATCTGCTATTTCTAGGTGCTTATAGCCTTCAATGGCATACATCACAAATACTATTTTATAGCCTTCTGGTAAATCATCTATGAGTTGCTGAATTTCGGCAACTTCCATATTGGTTTCAATATTATTGGAATGATGGACATCTTCTATTACCGCATCTGAAGAAAATTCAATTTGCTTTTTCTGCCTTAAAAAGGAAATAGATTCTCTAACCATGATACGTCTAATCCAACCTTCAAAACTACCTTCGTTTTTAAAACTTTTTAAATTCTGAAATACTTTAAAAAAACCATTTAGCATGGCTTCTTCGGCAAACTGTGTGTCTTTAATATAATAGCGACAAACACTTAGCATTTTGGATGCATGCAACTGAAACAGTACGTGTTGTGCTTCACGATTGTTTTGGATTGCCTTTTTA
>JAGPUY010000443.1 GCA_018067265.1 Oceanihabitans sp.
AAAAAAACAAGAATACTTAGATGAAGTCGTTTTGAAAGCAAAAAAAACAAAGAAAATTGTATTTCCAGATGACTATCCAGACCCAAAAGTACGCGCGAGCAGTTTCACAAAAACATATACAATAAAAGAAAACAGATATTACCCTAACCAAACAGTTATGGATGTTATTAAAGATTTACCCGGAGTTGATGTAGATAATGCTTCTACCAAAATTAGATCTACAAGAGGAGCAAAATCTATTATTCCTGGTAACAGGAATGATGAAGTAGCAGTAATTCTTAACGGTGTTAGAGTATCTGATTTTGATTTACTACGATCTATCAATGCTACAGAAATTGTGGAAGCTAAAGTAAATGCATCCGGAGCAGGATATGGCTTAGATGGTTTTGCCGGAGTAGTTATATTAAAAACTAAAGGAGAAATAAATCCATTTAAAGGCAAAGCTGCCAATACAGCATCTACTTTAAAAGTAGGAACTGTAGATTTTGGTTTTAACATTCCTACAGCAAACTACTATAATTATGATATGCAATTCCCAACAAAAAATTCTAGAATATTTTACAGCACTTTAGATTGGTTACCAAACGTAAATTTAAAACCAAACACAGACAATACAATAACGGTTTATAATGATAACCTAGATGAAATCAAACTTCTAATTAATGGCCAAAATGACAAAGGAAATTTAATTTTCAAGGTGGTAACTATTAATAACAAAAGCAATCAATAGTTACATATAATCCTGTAAATTTATAGTATTAATGGCACCATGAGAAGCATGATTTACTACGGTCCCATTTTTGATAACGAGTAATTGTGGAGATTCATGCATAAGCATAAACTTAACACCAACTTCATTGGATATCTCTCTGTAGTTTAGTAGATCTAAATAGTATAAATCTAAATCTTTTTCCGTTAAATTATACATACCAACAAATTGCTTCATTACCATTCTGCTAATGCCACATCGCGTAGAATGTTTAAATATAACTTGCGTTTTCGTTTTAGATTTTTCTTCAATAAATTGCAATTGTTGTAAATCATTTAAAGGAATCCAAGGCAATACTTTTTCTTCTTTTGGCTGTGATGAACCGAATATTTTTTTAAACATACACGCTATTTTTTATTTCCTCTAAAACGGAATTAATTTTAAACTAAATACTTTAATATCCATTTAATGATATTAATCATTCTTTTTGTCGAAACATTTTCGCAAACTTACTATTAGTAAACGCAATTACAAAAACAGACAAAAAGTCACCCGATTACCAATAAAAACAGCCATTTTGTCTTACGTCTTAAACTGGTAAGATTGTTGACTTAGACTAATCAGAATAAAAAAACACAACATAACTATGAACTTCAACAATTATACAATAAAATCACAAGAAGCCATACAACAAGCACAACAAATTGCGCAAGGTTATGGCCATCAACAAATAGAGAACGAACATCTTTTTAAAGCTATTTTTGAAGTAGACGAAAATGTTTTACCATTTATATTAAAAAAACTGAATGTAAACGTTGCCATGCTTCAGCAAATATTAGAGAAGGATTTAGAAAGCTTCCCAAAAGTTTCGGGTGGCGATATAATACTATCCCGAGAATTAGGAAAAACCCTAAATGAAGCAGCTATTATCGCCAAGAAAATGAACGATGATTATGTTTCCATAGAGCATTTAATACTCGCTATTTTTAAGTCGAAAAGCAAGATTTCTCAAATATTAAAAGACCAAAGTGTTACAGAAAAAGGCTTACAAGCAGCTATTGATGAATTGCGAAAAGGAGATCGAGTGACTTCACAAAGTCAAGAAGAAACCTATAACTCTTTAAATAAATACGCTAAAAACTTAAATCAATTAGCAAGAGACGGAAAATTAGATCCAGTAATTGGACGTGATGAAGAAATACGAAGAATACTTCAAATATTATCGCGTAGAACCAAGAACAATCCTATTTTAGTTGGGGAGCCTGGAACTGGTAAAACCGCCATTGCGGAAGGTTTAGCACACCGAATTGTAGATGGAGATATTCCTGAAAACTTGATAGACAAGCAAATTTTTGCTCTAGATATGGGTGCATTAATTGCTGGCGCAAAATTTAAAGGAGAATTTGAAGAAAGACTAAAAGCAGTTATAAAAGAAGTCACAGAAAGTGATGGAAATATTGTTCTTTTTATTGATGAAATCCATACACTTGTTGGCGCCGGAGGCGGTCAAGGCGCAATGGATGCAGCAAACATTTTAAAGCCTGCATTAGCTCGTGGTGAGCTTCGCGCTATTGGGGCAACCACTTTAGACGAGTACCAAAAATACTTTGAAAAAGACAAAGCTTTAGAGCGTCGTTTTCAAAAAGTAATGGTTAATGAACCAGATACAGAAAGTGCTATTTCTATTTTAAGAGGAATAAAAGAAAAGTACGAAACACACCATAAAGTACGTATCAAAGATGAAGCGATTATTGGCGCCGTAGAACTTTCAGAAAGATATATTACCAATCGTTATTTACCAGACAAAGCTATTGATTTAATGGATGAAGCTGCTTCTAAATTACGTATGGAAATAAATTCTAAACCAGAAGAGTTAGATGTTTTAGATCGTAAAATCATGCAATTAGAAATCGAAATTGAAGCGATTAAACGTGAAAAAGACGAAACGAAATTAAAAGCTTTACGTGCGGACTTAGCAAATTTAAAAGAAGATCGTAACGAAATTTATGCGCAATGGAAAACAGAAAAAGACGTTGTAGATAACATTCAAACTGCAAAATCTAATATTGAAGAGTTTAAGTTAGAAGCAGAACGCGCAGAACGCGATGGGGATTATGGTAAAGTAGCAGAAATTCGTTACGGAAAAATCAAAGACGAACAAGAACGTTTAGAGAAGTTGCAAAAAGAACTGCAAGAAAACCAAAGCGAAAGCTCTTTGATTAAAGAAGAAGTTACCTATGAAGACATTGCAGATGTTGTAGCAAAATGGACAGGAATTCCTGTTACTAAAATGCTGCAAAGTGATCGTGAAAAACTTTTAAAACTAGAAGATGAATTACACAAACGTGTGGTTGGTCAAGAAGAAGCAATTGTTGCAGTAAGTGATGCCGTACGTCGTTCTAGAGCTGGTTTACAAAATCCGCAAAAACCGATAGGAACTTTTTTATTCCTTGGTACAACTGGAGTTGGTAAAACAGAATTAGCAAAAGCGTTAGCCGAATATCTTTTTGATGATGAAAGCGCGATGACTAGAATAGATATGAGTGAATACCAAGAACGTCATGCGGTAAGCAGACTTGTTGGTGCACCTCCAGGATATGTTGGTTACGATGAAGGCGGACAACTTACAGAAGCGGTACGAAGAAAACCGTATTCTGTGGTCCTTTTAGACGAAATTGAAAAAGCACATCCAGATACCTTCAATATTTTATTACAAGTGTTAGACGAAGGAAGATTAACAGACAACAAAGGTCGTGTTGCCGATTTTAAAAACACCATAATTATTATGACCTCCAACATGGGAAGTCAAATAATTCAAGAGCGTTTTGAAGCTACTAAAGACATTGATTCTGCAATAGAAGCAGCAAAAGTAGATGTATTAGCTTTACTGAAGCAAACCGTAAGACCAGAGTTTTTAAACCGAATAGATGATACTATTATGTTTACGCCTTTAAGCAAAGAAAACATTGTTCAAATTGTAGGTTTACAGTTAAAAGGAATCACTAAAATGATTGCACAACAAGGGATTACTTTTGATGCTACACAAGAAGCAATAAATTATTTAGCAGATAAAGGATATAATCCAGAATATGGAGCAAGACCTGTAAAAAGAGTAATTCAGAAAGAAGTATTAAATGCTTTAAGTAAAGAAATACTAGGAGGAAAAGTTACTACAGATAGTATTATTCTGCTAGATGCTTTTGATGGAGAACTGGTTTTTAGAAACCAAAATAGCTTGGCTACCGAAGAAGTGTAAAACAAGATAATCTTTATAGAAAATACTTTGATATGGAATAAATCACAAAGTATTGTTAACGTAAAATAAGTTAAAAATTTCTACGTTTTTATAATAAGTTGGTTAGTTAGTTGAAAAACAGCGCGAATCTTTTTTAGACGAGCGCTGTTTTTTTGTAATATATGTAATGCGTATTAGTCTACTACCAAACGCTTAGAATCTATTTTTCTACCATCTACATACAGTGTGTAAAAGTAAACAGCAGATTGCATATTGTTTTTAGTTAATGTAACAGAACCATCACCAAATTGGTGAATAGGTATATCATAAACCACTTGACCTAAAGCAGAAATTACCTGAATATTAGCGGTATTGTACTTCATTGGTATAAAATATTCTATAGTTGTAGTAGCCGTAAATGGATTTGGAATATTTTGATTTAATCGAATACTCTCACTCGCATCTAAAGAATCACCCGGATTTTCAATACTTAGTGTTCCGTCACAAGCACAAGCTTCAATTGCAGACATTCTAGTCATTAATGCATCAATTTGCGCTTGTTGTGCAGTATTTTCGTTTTCTAAATCGGTAATTGCAGTTTGTAAAGGCGTCAAAATTGGCGCTAAATCTACAGCAACAGAAGTTCCATTTTCTATAGCAACAGTTAGTGTCGTATCTGTTAAAGATGCAGAAGCTAAATTTTGGTTATCACTAGAAGGATCTACCCAAGCAGTTCCATCAAAATAATAGGTTTTGTTTTCCTCGGTATCATAAACCAACATTCCGGCAACAGCAGTTGCTCCTAAAGCAGTTCTACTTGCAGTTGTTAAACGGTTTAATAATAAAGCCTTATCTGTTGCTGCTAAATCTAAAGACGCATTAGCATCTGGAGTTATCGTAGCAATACCAGCTTGAGCCCCAATATAAGCGTTACCTGTAATTGCAGTATTACCATTTACTTCTAATTTTTCAGAAGGAGAAGTATCTCCCAAACTTACATTACCTGTAGCAGCAATATACAAAGAACTTGTAGCTGCACCTGGTTGTATTCTAAAAGGTAATGTGCTACCATTGGTAACATCTCTTACAAAAAAGTTTGACTCATTACCAGCCACATCCCAGACCTGCCCAGCCCAGCCTGCAGTTCCATCTTGTTCTAAACGCAGTGTTGGTGTATCTCCATCTGCAAGATGCAACTCCACAGCAGGTGCTGCTGTACCTAGCCCTAAATTTCCAGAAGCATTTAAGTAAAATGCATTGTTTCCTGCTCCTGCTAAAATCCGAAAAGGATTTGTTCCTGCTGTAGCATCATCGATTGCAAAATAATTAAGACCTCCATTATCGGTATCATTAATGGAAATTCTCCAATCATTAGCTGCAAAACTGGCACTAGCGGAAGTGTCATCAAAATGAATTCTCAGGTTGTTCTCTTTTAATCTAACCGTATCAAATCCAAAGTTTTCACCATCTACACAGTCAAAACCAACGCAAGCGCTGCCGCCTACAATTAAGTCATCAAGAATAACATTATCTCTTTGGCTACTTGCTGTGTCGCCATCTTGTTGTGCAAATGCGGTTGCGCTAAGCAGCATGCATAGCGGAATTAAATAATTTTTTAGTTTTTTCATAATTTAAATAAATTGATTATTAGCACCAGCAAGGTAAATCAATTTGTTAAAACAGTATTTACACTGTCTTATTAATTACTCAAAAACAGGTATTTATACGTGCTTTAAAATTTCGGAAACACAGTACATAAAACATAAGCATTATAGATATTCCTTCTATAGCGTATTATTTAATTTATAACTTCAACGCTTTTTTAGATTTTTTCAATTGCTCCTGAAACAAAGTCGCATCTACTTCTTTCTTCCACATAGGAACTATTTTGTGTAACAATTCTTTTCCTTCTTTAGTTTCTAAAATTTCAGGAAATGCTTTTTCTAAAACCTCTAACATTACCGAAGTTGCTGTAGAAGCTCCTGGTGAAGCGCCTAACAAGCAAGTAATACTTCCATCTTTACTACTGACTACTTCTGTACCAAATTGAAGCTTTCCTCCTTCAAATGCATCCTTCTTAATTATTTGAACACGCTGTCCTGCGACAAGAACTTCCCAATCTTCACTTTTAGCATCTTTTACAAACTTTCTTAAAGCATCCATTCTATCTTCATACGAAGAAGTTACTTGTTCAATTAAATATTTAGTTAAAGGCAAATTATGCCAGAATGCACCCAACAAAGGCGAAATATTATCCAACTGCACCGATTTAAATAAATCTAGATTAGAACCTTCTTTTAAAAATTTCGGACTAAACCCTGCAAAGGGTCCGAAAAGCAATTCGCGCTTCCCATTAATATATCTTGTATCTAAATGCGGCGTAGACATTGGTGGATCTCCAATTCCTGCTTTACTATATACTTTTGCGTTATGCTGCTTTATAATTTCCTCATTTTTACAAACCAACCATTCCCCACTTATTGGAAATCCGCCATAACCTTCCTTTTCATCGATTTCTACTTTTTGCAACAATAGCAAGCTTCCTCCGCCTGCGCCAATAAAAACATGCTTTGATTCTAGATGATGTTTTTCATTGGTCACTAGGTTTTTCATTTCTACAGTCCAATCAATATCTGCACTTGGATCTACATCTTGTACTTCCATATTGCAATGTACCCGTGTATTATATTTTGTTTCTAGAATTTTAAATAAAGATTTTGTAAGTGCTCCATAATTCACTTCTGTTCCTCTATCGATTCGAGAAGCAGCCATGATTTCGTCTTCTTCTCTATTATGCATTATTAAAGGAAACCATGCTGCCATTTTATTACTATCCCGAGTAAACTCGATAGTATTAAACATAAAATGATCCTTCATACTATGAAAACGCTTTTCTAAATAATCGGCATTTTCTGTTCCTAAAACCCAACTGTGATGTGGTACTGCAGCAATAAACTCCTCCGGATTCTCTAGTAATCCTTCTTCTGCTAGATAACTCCAAAATTGTTTAGAAGTTTCAAACTGTTCGCAAATTTTCACCGCTTTCTCAATAGCTACAGACCCATTTTCATTTTCGGGACAATAATTCAACTCACAAAGTGCCGAATGTCCTGTTCCTGCATTATTCCATGCTGCAGAACTCTCTTGTGCCACTGCATCTAATCGTTCTACAATTAAAACCTTTAAGTCTGGTTTTAAAATCTTAGAAATAAGCGCTAATGTCGCACTCATGATTCCTCCTCCAACACAAATTAAATCGTATTCTTTAACGGCATTTATATCTTGCATAATTGTATCCTATCATTTAGGCTTAAATATATGTAAGTCTATTGATATAATTAATTATTAAATAAAAAAAGGCCGCATATAGCGACCTTTTATAATAAATCATGAATATTAAAATAGTCTATATCCAATACCAACACCAGCGATAAAAGGATTAATATCTACATCTGCACCAACTGTAGCTCCTAATGCTGTAGTAGCATCTACCGTTACATCTGTGTTTAATAATAGATATTTAGCATCTAAATTAATAAACCATTTGTCGGTAATATCAAAATCAAATCCTAATTGAAACGCAAAACCAAAAGCGTTATCATACTCCACTTTGTCTGCTACAGGACCAGAATTTTCATCGTAAAATAAAGTGTAGTTCACTCCTGCACCTATATAAGGATGTACCATTTCACTATTAAAGTGATATTGAACCGTTAAAGTTGGAGGCAATAATCGAACATCGCCTAACGGAATATCTCCAGCAGCTGTAGCTATTGCTTTCACATCATGTTGGGTTGTTGCTAAAATTAATTCTGCTGCTATGTTTTTTGTAAAGAAATACGTTAAATCTAATTCTGGAACGTAATCGTTTGTAATAGCTACATCGCCGCCAATGGCTTCTATATTCGCAGATTCATTTGGAACAACCGCTAAAGCTCTCACTCGAAGTTGAAATTTTGTGAAACCTGTATCTTCTATAGAAGTATTCTCTTGTGCGTTAGCGGAAATAAAAGCGAAACTTGCAATTAAGGCTGTTATAAATAATTTTCTCATAATAATTGGGTTTAAATTTTAAACAAAACTAGTCACGAAAAACGCCTTAAAAGATGACAAAAGTCATAGTTTGAAACTAAATTTTTTAACCCAATTTTTTATATAATAATCCGTAAAAACAGGCCTCGTTTCAAAAAAAATAAAGTAATTTTAATGACTATTCCAAGCTAAAATGAAATTAAACAAATACATAGATCACACGCTTTTAAAAGCAACAGCAACTAAAGAAGACATTATACAAATTTGCAAAGAAGCTATAGCACATAATTTCTTTTCGGTATGCGTAAACTCTTGCTACGTAACCTTAGTTAAGGAACAATTAAAAAATTCGAAGGTAAAGGTTTGCAGTGTTATAGGCTTCCCTTTAGGAGCCATGAGCACTAAAGCAAAAGTAGAAGAAACCAAACAAGCTTTAAAAGATGGAGCAGATGAAATTGATATGGTTTTAAATATCGGGTTTTTAAAAAGTAACGATTTTGATGCGGTTTCTAAAGATATAAAAGCTGTAAAAAAAGTAATGCCCGAGTATACTTTAAAAGTAATACTAGAAACTTGTTATTTGGAAGAATCTGAAATCCTAAAAGCAAGTGCATTAGCGATTCATGCCGGAGCCGATTTTATAAAAACCTCTACCGGATTCGGAACTGGCGGAGCAACGATTAACGATGTGAAACTAATGCAGTCTGTTATTGCAAATGGCAACACTAAAATTAAAGCTTCTGGAGGCATTAGAGATACTAAAACAGCGTTAGCATATATTCAACTTGGTGTGGACAGAATAGGCACGTCTAACGGAATTGCTATTGTTACTGGAACCACTTCCGAAGAAAACAATTATTAATAACAAGAGGAAGCACTTTTAACAGAAAGTACGTTATACTCTTTTAACTTTTTAACTAAAAAAATGAGCATACATATTGGAGCCAACAAAGGCGATATTGCAGAAACTATTTTATTACCAGGAGATCCTTTACGCGCAAAATGGATTGCGGAAACCTTTTTTGAAAATCCTGTTTGCTTTAACGAAGTAAGAGGCATGCTCGGCTATACTGGAACCTACGAAGGAAAACGTGTTTCGGTAATGGGAACAGGAATGGGCGTGCCTAGTATTTCTATTTATGCACACGAACTAATTACGCAATTTGGCGTTAAAAACCTGATTCGTGTTGGTAGTTCTGGTTCGTATCAAGAGCATATTAAAATAAGAGATGTGGTTTTAGCAATGGCAGCTTCTTCTAATTCTGGTGTAAACGAGTTACGTTTTGGTGGTGCAGACTACGCTCCTACCGCAAGTTTTGAATTATTTCAAAAAGCTGTCGATGCCGCAAAGACAAAAAAAGTAGCCATTAAAGCTGGTAACGTTTTTACAAGTGATGAATTTTATGCCGACGATTTTGAGTCCTACAAAAAGTGGAGCAAATTTGGTGTGCTTTGTGTAGAAATGGAAACGGCAGGTTTATATACGGTTGCGGCAAAACACAATGTAAATGCACTTACTATTCTTACTATTTCAGATTCTTTAGTAACTGGTGAAACCACCACGAGTAAAGAAAGAGAAACTACTTTTAAAGATATGATAGCAATTGCTTTAGAACTAGCCTAAACATTTATTTTACGGTAATATTTTTAAGCTCTATTTTGGAAAGCAGCTTTAAATTATTAGCTTCAAAAGCCTTGTCTGTATCTAAAAGATTAAGGCTTTCTTCTTTTGGTTTAAAATTGTTATAATCTACAAAACGCAATCCGTTTATTGTTCGCACATTGTACGCTTCGCGGAAACGAATGCCAACACCTGAAGCTTCTTGATAGGAATAGGCTAAATAATCTACGGTATATGTTTCGGTATTAATCCAATATAAAAACACATCTTCAAAATCTTCTCCGCCACCTTCTTGCTGAAAAGTCACTTTAATTTTATGGTAGTTTTTTCCTTTAACAGAAACGCCTCCTATATCCTCTTTAATTACTGCGTTATCCTTTAATCCGTAAGGCAATAACGCAAAATAATGCACCGAATTTACAGATGCTGCATATTTTACAGACATCGTATCTGCAACCACAATCTCTTCCGTATTGATAAATCTTTTAAACCCTTTATTATTTAATACATCACGAATGACCTGCGTAGCGTCTTTAAATTCGCGTTCGTATTGGTACATATCGTTTTTACGAATGGCTTTATACTGCTTATCTCTAAAATCAAAGACTATTTCTGCATCTACATATTTTTCGCCTCCAGCGACTTCAATTGCTTTATCAATAATGGTATTTGCTGTTTCTACTTTTTCGGTTTTACAAGCTATAAATAGGACACAAACTACAATTAGGTATTTTAAATTTTGCATGAAGTATACGTTTCTTTAGATTGTCGCAAAATTAATCAATTAATAACATTTTAGTACTTAATTAAATTATGTAATTTTGGCGAACATGCAAAACACTGTAAACATAAAAAACAAAAAGGCAAGATTCGAATACGAGATACTCGATAAGTATACTGCTGGAATTGTTTTAACGGGTACCGAAATAAAATCGATTAGAGATAGCAAAGCTTCTATTACCGAAAGTTTTTGCGAATTTAATGAGAAAGGAGAACTATTTGTTATCAACATGACCATTCAAGAATATGTTTATGGTAATTACTATAATCATGCGCCAAAAGCCGAACGTAAGCTTTTATTAAATAAACGCGAACTTAAAAAACTTGAAAAAGACGTGAACACAAAAGGTTTAACGATTGTTCCGTTACGTTTATTTTTAAATGATAGAGGTTTAGCCAAGCTAGTTGTTGCTTTAGCAAAAGGTAAAAAACTGTATGATAAGCGAGAAACGATGAAAGACAATGATAATAAACGGGACTTAGCCCGAATTAAGAAAAGTTTTAATAATTAGAAAGTAGTTTATTATTAAAACTTTTCTTCTTCCGAAGCTATAGCAATTTCATTCTAAAGGATTTATATCTTCTGGAATCGCTATTTTTTCAATTTCTGAAATAGAAAGGATCTTTATTTTACGGTATCTGAAGACTAGTTCTTATCTTCTAATAAAGGCACAAAACGAAACTCACCAAATTCGTGTTTTTCAAATTCCTTTTCTCCTTTTCTAATAAATAAAGTCATGGTTTGTACATCATCTCCAACAGGAATTACCAATCGTCCGCCAATTGCTAACTGACTTAACAATGGTTTCGGTACAAATGGCGCACCTGCAGTTACAATAATGCTTGCAAAAGGCGCTTCTTCTTTTAAACCTTTATAGCCATCACCAAAAATGACTTTTTTAGGACGGTAGCCTAACTTTGGTAAAAACTTACTCGTCTTTTTAAAAAGTTCTTGTTGTCTTTCAATACTATATACTTTTGCGCCTAACTCACACAAAACAGCAGTTTGATAACCACTTCCTGTTCCTATTTCTAAAACTTTATCTGTAGGTTTTATTTGTAATAATTCCGATTGAAAAGCAACAGTATATGGTTGCGATATCGTTTGATCTGCAGCAATAGGAAACGCTTTATCTTGGTATGCATGGTCCAAAAAACTCGAATCCATAAACAAATGTCTTGGTATTTTTC
>JAGPUY010000044.1 GCA_018067265.1 Oceanihabitans sp.
GAAATTTTTAATGCTACGGTATGCATTTGAAACTTTAGCCTTTGATAAAGTAGAATTCCGCATAGATGAACGCAATATAAAATCTAGAAAAGCGGTAGAGAAAATTGGAGGAACATTAGAAGGTCTTTTACGAAAAGACACTTTAATGTTAGATGGTTTTAAACGAAGTACTTGCTGCTATGGTATTTTAAAAGAAGAATGGCCAGGAATAAAGGCTGGTATTTTTGAAGGTTTTGTTTGATGTGTTATATTCTCCATTAGTATAAAAAACCAAACAACATCCAATTATTAGAAATAAAAAACCCTTGAATATTTTCAAGGGTTTTTACTATTTAAAAATGTCTGTTTTATAATTTCTTACCTGTCATTTCTCTTCCTCCTTGTAAAAGCGTTACACTTTCTATTTCTCCTGCTGCATTTTTATTAAACGTTAATTGTGCCGCAACTACCTTTAAATAAAATACGTTATCCGATTTTGCGAAAATATCAAAAACGGGTTGTCCGGTTGCTTGCGTTTTTAGTTGGTTTCCTTCTTTTATAATTTCGATTATAAATTCCGGCATTAATTCGTACTTACCAACATAGCTTTGTAAAATGTCATCTGCCACAACGACTTCTTTTTCTAAATCGGAAACGTCTGCTCCTAATTTCTTTAAATAATCAATACCATTTTGATTATTAGGGTTCATTTCTACCGACTTTCTATAGTTTTCAATCGCTAACTCCTTGTTTCCTTTGGTCATTAAAGCTTCCGCATAACTATCATATGCATTAAATGATTTTGGGAAAGCATCTACAATAAGTTTAAAAACGGTAACTGCTTGATCTACTTTTTCAGATTGTAATAATTGATAGCCAACACTATTCATATCGCTTTCGCTTAAACTATAATCACTAGACGATTTAATCGTATTATAGTATTCTACTGCGGCATCGATTCCTTTAGATTCTATCGCATTTGCAAAAGCAGTTGCTACCGATTTTTTAGGAAAATCATACGGTTTATTATATAAAATACCGCGAATAGCTTCAGCCATATCATTCAGTGGTGCACCGCCTGTATTATTTAATAGTACAATTAAAGACGTATCGGATGGCGCTCTAGAAATCAAAGTATTAAATCCGTTAATTCCGCCACCATGACTTATGGTTTCAATGGTTTCTTCGGTGTTTCCAATAGACTCACTACCAATAAACCAACCATAGCCATAATGTCCTTTTCCGGCTTTAATATGTTCTCCAAAAAACAAATCCATAGATTCTTTAGAAAGTAATTTATTGGTATATAAAGCTTGATCCCAAAGATATAAGTCTTCCGCAGTAGCGTACAAAGATCCCGCAGCATATGGAATGGACATATCTAAATAACTAGAATTTACAAATCCATCGCCTTGCTTCTCATAACCTGTTGCTCTATTTTTTAAAATGGTTGCATGATGATCAAATCCGGAATCCTTCATATTTAAAGGTGTGAATATCTTTTCTTGCAACATTTGCTCGTATGTTTTTCCTGAAATTTCTTCAATTAAAACACCTAAAAGAAAATAGCCAGAATTACTATAGCTAAATCTTTCTCCGGGCGCAAAATCTAAATCCATTTCAGAAAATTCTTTCACAAACGCCGTTGGTGTGTATGGATCTCTACTTTTATTTTTGAAAAAATCTGGAAATGAAGTGTAATTAGGAATTCCGGAAGTATGTGTTAATAAGTGATGTGTTGTAATTTTATCGCCATTTGCTTTCGGGTAGTCTGGAAGATATTTTGTTATAGGAGCTTGTAAGTCTATTTTACCGTCTTCTGCTAATTGAAGAATTAACATGCCTGTAAATTGTTTGGTAATAGAGCCTAATCGGTGTTTGGTATCTGGCGCATTAGGAATATTCCATTCCATATTTGCAAACCCGAAGCCTTTTTTGTAGATAACCTTTCCTTTTTCTGCTATTAAAACAGAACCATTAAAGGATTTGTACGCTGTGTATGTGTTAATTAATTTGGTTACTTGTGCTTCTTTAACTTGTCCGAAACTTACGTGGACAAAAAGTAATAATGCAAATACGATTAAAGCATTGGTTTTACGAGAATGGTGTTTGGATTGTTTTTTCATGATGATAATTTTTGATTGATTAAAAACATAGGACGCCTAACAGTGCCAATAAGTTACAACAAAAACGAAACATTTTTTTGAAACGCTGATTTTATGTTTAAAAAAATCCATGCAACAGCATTCTTAATTTTTTGGTTTAAACTTAAAATAGCATCTTTGCTTTTAAAACCTATACTTTGAAAAACATACTTACCCTACTACTTTTAAGCTTTTTCTGCAACAACGCTGTTTCCCAAATAAAAGTTATAACGAAAGAAAATCCTTCCTGGTTAATTCATCAAGACTATAGTACAACGCCGAATATAAATTATGATGATTTATCGGATGGTACTTTAATGCTACTTGCAGATTATCAAGTACACATACCAACACAGCAATATTACTATAGGTTTACAACTAAAATAACAGATAATGTTGGCATACAATCTGCTTCCAATATAAATGTATCTTATGACCCATTATATCAAAAATTAATCTTTCATAAGCTAACCATAACTAGAGATAACCAAATTATAAATAAATTGAACGCCAATGATTTTCAAGTTATTAGAAGAGAGTTAAATGCGGAGAATTATTTATATGATGGCTCTCTTAGTGCGATGATTAATTTATCGGATGTAAGAACCAATGATATTATAGATTGCAGCTATTCTATTATTGGGTTTAATCCTATACATAACAACAAATACAGTGATATCTTTTATTTAAATGATAATGTACCAATAGGAAAAATTCATGTGGCATTATTCACAAAAAACGATATAAATTATAAAACCATTAATACAGATATTCAACCAGAAATAAGCGTTAAAAATGGTTTAAACAATTACCAATGGACTGTTAACACACCTGAAAAATTTGATTATGAAGATGCCATTCCAGCCTGGAAAATGACCTATCCTACTCTTGTGATTAGTGATTATGACAGTTGGGAAGAAGTTGTTCATTGGGGAAATAACACCTACAATTCTCATTACAAAATAGACAAAGCGTTAGCATTAGCAATAAATGAAATAGGTGAAAAATATAAAACCCAAGGCGAAAAAATTAAAGCCATTTTAAATTTTGTTCAAAATGACATTAGATATTTAGGCTATGAACTTGGCATAGGAAGCTATAAGCCCAACAATCCCAATAAAGTTTTTAAACAACGATTTGGGGACTGTAAAGATAAAAGTTTGCTAATGGTTACTATGCTGAATCAGTTAGGAATTGAGTCGTACCCAATGCTTTTAAATACCTATTTAAAACATACTATTAAGGAAGAGCTTTTGCCTTCTCCTATCTTTTTTGACCATTGTGTAGTAAAAGTTATAGATAACGCTGAAACCATTTTATATTACGATCCTACTTCTACAAATCAAGGAGGAACTTTTAAAAACACGCATTTTCCTAATTATGAGTTTGGTTTAGTTCTAAAACCAGGAGTTACCGATTTTGATACCATAATTTCTAAATCTTCTAATACGGTTACTACCAATGAAGAATACATACTGGAAGATATAAATAAAGGAGCTGCATTAAATGTAATTACAACGTATACCGATGGTGAAGCCGATAATATGCGGAATTATTTTAAAAATAACGGTATAAATTCGATTACTAAGGAATATGAGGATTTTTATTCTAATTATTATTTTAATATTAAATCGACTAAAACCCCAGAGTTTACAGATAATTTAATAGATAACGAATTTACCACTTTTGAAGCCTATAAAATGGATAGTATTTGGAGTCCTATGCAATTTAAAGAAGACCATATTTCTGCCACTTTCACTCCAGCAAGTCTTATTGGTTTATTATACATCCCAACAAAAGAAAACAGAAAATATGAAGTAGACTTAGTCTATCCGGTTTCTAGACAACATAATTTTAAAATAAAACTTCCGGAACCATGGCATATTGAAAACAGGAATGAACTAGTAAGTTCGGATATTTTTTATTACGACTGGGAAGTGAAATACAATAAAAAGAAAAATGAAGTAGATGTTAAGCAATACCTGAAAATTCAGAATAGTTATATAAAACCAAATGAATTTAAGCAGTATCAAAACGATATAAACAAGGCAGATAAATCTTTTGGATTTACTCTTTTTATACCCACAAATGAGAGTAACTCCAGTTCTTCTTCCCTAAATGCCATGTCAACCAATGTATTTAAGTTCCTATTTTTTTGGCTTATTCTTGCTATAATAACAGTCTTAATTATTTGGTTTTATTATAAACGTAAAAAGAACTAATTCTAATTAATGCGTTAAATTTCTAACAATATCGATAGTAGGTAAAATCTCTTTCGTGTATTCTATACTTGGCCCTGCAACCCATACCGTTTTGTAGGTCGCTTTAGTTGCAGCATTCTCTGCAGCTTTCATACCAATAGAAAAACGAACCATTTTAACCCATTTTTTTAATTTCTTATTTTTATTTAAAACGGTTTCTAACCAGGTTTGTTTCGTTCCTATTTTCTCCACGTAAGGTGTATTGATAACAGTACATGGCGTTCCAGAAATGCGTTCTGTCATTACAATATCTTTCTCTCCATAATCTACACAAGCTTGTTTATACTCTTGTGTTACACCAGCTTCTATAGACGCGATAAACGGACTACCAACAGAAACACCAGATGCGCCAAAACTTAACATGGTATCGATATCTGCTTTACAACCAACTCCTCCTGCAGAAATTACAGGAATACGTAAAGCTTTACTTAATTGATTGGTTAATGCTTCGGGAGATAAATCACCTCGATGTCCTCCAGCTTGGTTGTTCACCGCAATTGCAGCATCTGCGCCCAATTCCTCTACTTTTTTCGCAAAACGCAAATCGGTAACATCACAAAAAACCTTTATACCCGCTTTGTGTGCTTGATTTATGGTTTCTTCTGGACTACCTAAAGAAGTGATAATAAAATCACAACCTTCTTCACAAATCACACGTAATTGTTCTTTGTATTTTATGTTTGATTTATTTACAATTAAATTAAAACCAAAGGAACCACCTTTCACTTTATTCGCTTTTAATTCTTTTAAAGAAGCTCTTAACTCTTCTAAAGTTCTATAATTAAGTGCAGGAATACAACCTGCAATGCCTCCTTTCATGGCTTCTGTTACCATGGCAACATTAGATACCAAGAACATTGGTGCTTGAATTATTGGATACTTTATATGTAAGAGTTGTGTAAGTTTGGTTTCCATATCTATTTCCCAATACATTGAGAATCTTATTAAATTAAACTGAAATTGTATTCGTATAATCCTTCACGAAAGTTTCGAACTGTTTCACAAATATAATAATAAATTTATTATGCGTGCATAGTTTATTTTGTTTTATATAAAAGCAAAAAAAAAACGCAATCCAATGAAGGATTGCGTTTTTAATATATTTAGAAAGTTTTAAAAAGA
>JAGPUY010000007.1 GCA_018067265.1 Oceanihabitans sp.
CTATTTAGTCCATTACTTTGGAAAGCTTAATGGTTTTACCACACATATCACTTGTTATTTTAAAAATAACATTTCCTTTTTTTCCTTTATTTGCCCAACGTACTTCTTTACCTGATTTACAAGAAATACTCGTTTTGGATCCTTTGTTTAAAGACACAAAACCGGTTCCGGTGTAAATACTCACTTTTTCTTTGGTATCATTTACTAAGGAGAAACTACTTGAAATAGAAGCTTCTATTTTGTCTGATGTATTTAGGGGTTGTTTCCCTTCTGAAAAAGAAACGAATACCAATGTGGTTAATGCGATAATGATTGTTTTCATTTTGAATTATTTTAAGTTTACTGCTGCAAATATGTTATTAAAAATCTTTTCTAATTAAAGGTAGTTTCTGAAATCTAGCTTTCAACTTCTAAAGAAAAAAGCATAACCTTTACTAGACTTCTAAAACGAAACCATGTACTACTTTTTAAGGAATCGCTTGGTTGTAACGTTCCCGTTTTCGTCTTTAATTCTAATTAAATACACCCCATTTAACAAACGACTTACATCTATATTTTTATTTGGAGTGTTTAGCACTTCCTTTCCTAATACCGAATAAATAATTACTTCTTTTACGTTATTATTCATTTTAATATGTAAATCTGAAGTAGTTGGATTTGGATATATAGATATGCTATTCAGCGAAAATTCATCTACACTTAATATGGTAGGACAGTTTTCATCAAAACTAGCACTAGTAGGAATATCCCAATTGGAGTTAGGCGTAAAACCAGCATCAATTTGCACACAAGTTACAGCACTACTTATTACATTAAAACGAGTGACATTACTATTGTTTCCGTTTGCCATATTTATTGCTGTAAGCGCAGTTGTATGTGCTTTAAAATCTACCAATTCCGTAAGCATACTTAAATCTAAAATACCTGAAATACCTGTTTGCTCTAGAAGTAATTGTGTCAGCTTTGGGTTTTGAGAAACATCCACACTAGTAAGCGTTGCATTACCAAAAGCCTGTAAACTTATAATTTCTGTAAAGGCTTCCAATCCTGTTAAATCTTGAATGTTTGCATTTGCAACATTAATACCTCCGGTATAAGCACTTGCTTCACTAACTTGAATTTCTGTATCACTATTTGTATTAATACTTGTGTTCGCAATTAATATTGCTTTAAAGCTTGCATCTGGAATAGTTACATCCTGCGCGTTTGTTGCCCCACATATTGCTATAAAGGTAAAAATGGAAAGTAATCTTGTTTTCATCATTATGTTTTTATTGATTATGCCACAAAACTACTCCCAAAGTGCATTTAAAAACCTTGCCAATTTCTGAAACTTGCCTTTCAACTTCTAAACAAAAAATCCCGTAAGATTTAACACTTACGAGATTTACAACAATAACTACTAACTAAAACTATTGCTTAATAAAACGTTTCACACCTACTTTACCATCTTGTGCATATACTTTTAACACGTACATTCCAGAAGATAAATTAGAAACATTTACACTTGAATTTTCACTCTCTAAAACTTTAGTCCCTAAAATAGAATACACTTCTATTTTTTCTAAACCGCCTTTTAACTTGATGTTTAAGGTGCGACTTACTGGATTTGGATATATGGCGATTCTGTCCGTTTCCAAAGTGGCAACACTTAAAGAACAATTCGTACTAAAACTAGATGCTGGGTCCACATTGGTCCAATTAGCATCACTATAAGCAACATTATCTACAGTAATACAGTTTAAACCTGTGTTATTGACGGAAAAGAAATCATAAATACTAGTATTATTACCATTGGCAACATTTAAGCTTGTTAAAGAATTATTTTGACAATCTAATTCTCTTAAATCTGTATTAGCGGAAACATCTAAGTTTGTCAACAAATTATTATTACAAACTAAGTACCTAAGCGCTGAATTAGCTGAAACATCTAAACTTGTTAATGAATTATTGTAAATTTTCAAAGTTTCTAAAGCTGTTGCATCCGAAATATTTATACTTGTTAGTGCCCCATCATAACAATACAAATGCCTCAAAGCAGTAGCACCAGAAACATCTAAGTTTGTTAATGAATTAGAAGATTCACACCATAAATACTGCAAAGCTGTAGCACCAAAGACATCTAAATTTGTTAACGAGTTATTATGAGAGCAATTTAGTCTGACTAGCGCTGTATTGGTGGAAACATTTAGATTTGTTATCGAATTATATTGCACATATAATTCTGTAATATTAATAAAAGCTTCAATACCTGTTAAATCGGAAACAGATTGATAAGAACAATTAATTATCCCTGAATAAGACGTCGCTTCAGCACATTGTATTTCGGAATCCCCATTTGTATTTATTGCTGTGTTACCCACTAGATAGGCTTTAAAGTTTACATCTGGTATGTTTATTACACCACATGCAAAACTAGAAAAAACAATATCATCTATTGAAAACCTGTCTAGCCCACTACTACTTGTAATTGTAAAACTGGTAACATTTGTCCAATTTACATTTACAGTACTTCCTGTTGCCGCGGCTATATTTTCTACAACATTAGAGTTTGTTCCTCCTGTTGGTGTGAATGTCCAATTCGCAGCAGCATCCACATTCCCATCAAAAGCAAATATAGATTGAATATTTATTGGTTCGCTAAATGCAACACTAAAAGAGGCCACATTTGCACCAGAAGCAATAACATTCCCACTAGACCCTGCAAATCCGCCACCATTAAGTACATCTACGGTGTTGGAAGAGTTTGTACACTCCGCTTGCACGCCTGAAACAGTCTGTCTTACATAAAACCCCCCATTAAAGGATACGGAGTTCCAATCAAAAGTTTGCGCATAACTTAATGTTGAGAATAGGCTAATTAATAGAAGTAATCGTATTTTCATAATATCTTTTTTTAATTGATTTTGAGACAAAACTACTTCCTAAATGCATTTAAAAATCAATCATTTTCTGAAACATAACTTTCAACTTCTAAACAAAAAAAATCTCGTAAGCATTACACTTACGAGATTTAAAACAATAATTAAAACTACAAACTACTGCTTCATAAAACGTTTGGTTGTTATACTTCCTGCTTCCTCTTCAATGGTAATTAAATAGAGTCCGCTTTTTAAATGAGCAGTATTTAGGGATTTTGATGTTGTTACTAAAACTTTAGCTCCTAAAACAGAATAAACGGTTGCTTGTTTTAAGTTGCCATCCATTTTAATGTTTAAAACCGAAGTTGTTGGGTTTGGATACAATTTGATTTGGTTTTCACTTAACTGAAAAGTATTTATCCCCAAAGTTGAAGAACCAAACTCATAGGCTCCCATGTCTACTATTGAATTAAAGATTCTTTGGTTTCCTAATAAGTCTGTTGTTAACGTTACTGGAATAATACTACTATTACCTGAATCTATAGCTGGAGATGTTGCCTGTAATGTATAATCACCGTTTAAACCGTCTACAAAGAAAGGGTTCGTATTTATGGTATTGGTTTTAGCACCTACAAGCACATTCGAAAAATCGTTCTCGTCTATGGAGTTTGTTATTACTAAATTAGCAGGTAAACCTGTAGTCCAACCAGATAATGCTTTTGCTATTGTATTAGTTCCTCTAATTTTATTTTCCCAAAATACAGCGTTGTGTATAGCTACATTCATGGTTCCACCTCCAGATTCACTAAGTGCTAAAGTTCCTCTGTTTGCGTTTGAAAAACCTGTAGTTGTACCATCATCTTTATTGTTTGAATACGTATTATTAATAAAGGTTGCATTTAAGGTATTATTTCCTGCTGGCCTAATCCAACCTGCACTACCTATATGTCCTGGTGTTGCATCTCTATCTGTACATAGATTATTTGAAAAAATACTATTATAGACGTTAAAATCTAGTGTATTTAAAAGCGCGTTTGTATTTACATACATGGAAGCTCCATAACGTGATAGGTTATTATCGAATTTACAATTAATAATATCAAAGGAATCTATTGCTCCATTTTTTTTAAACTCCGCTCTAATTCCTGCGCCTCCATTATAAGCTACATTATCTTTAAAAACACAATTTTCTATTTTCAAGCCTGTATTAAATCCATAATTGCCATCTTTTCCAATACCAGCTCCATCAAAAACACCTGCGCTTGCATGACCGTCTGACACTATTACACCATCCAATAGAAAATTATTTGCGCGAACATTAATCACTCGGTTTGAATTATCTGACCTTGAACTTGTTGTAAATGAAACGGTTGTATCATTATTAAGTATATCTCCCGATAAAATAGTTTCATTAGTAGTAAAATCTCTTTCGGACAGTTGCGTTTCTGTACCATTAAATCCTCCATAAATTTTCACACCATCTTCTGCAATATTAAAAGTTATATACCTATTGCTCACATCTGGAATATATCTTCCAGCAATTACCCAATATGCCTGATCTGTTTCTTGTAAAGAAAGTGCGTATTGTAAATCTATAAAAGCATCCACCCAAGAGGTACCATTATTTGCTCCAGTTGCAAGCGGATTTACAAACATTTTTCCTTTAGTTCTAATTTCTGTGGATTTTGACCAAACAGAATTTAAAGTTGCTGAACATTCTTTTCTAACATAAACCTCATAAATTGTAGAACTATCTAGGTTAGATATCGTATTTGCAATACCACTATCTATTACATTAACAATTGTAGCATTAGCAAAAGGTTCACCTATTTTTACAAATGCAACATCATAAGTTCCTGGATCTGCAAATGCTATATCTAGTGTAGTTTCTGTAGTATTAGAAATAGTCACTGTACTTATTTCTGGAGGAAAACAAAAACCACCATTTTCACCTATTTGTGTAACTTCTGCAGGTGTAATTCTTCTACTATAGATATAGAAATCGTCGAAAACATCTAAATAACGCTCTGTATTTGGCAAGTTGTTTGGTCTATTATTAGAAATGGTAACATTTCCAGTAGATTTCGGAACAGATACACCTTGACCAGCATGTGAACCACCTACATCTACAAAAGATTCTGAAATAGTATCTACAAAAATCTCAACCTCAATAGTGTTATTTGTTTCTTGAATAGTTCCAACAATATGATGCCATTCACCATCTGCGACTATTTTAGTTGATAAAAAATAGAAACCATGCACTCCATTTGGTCCACCAGTTGGAGATTGGTAATGCACACCTCTAACTCCTATTTTACCGTCTTCTAAATATATTTTTACACCTGTGTTAATTGCACTTGTAGACAAATCATCCGTAATTGTACGTTGCCCAGCATCTATTGTAGACGTTTTAATCCAAAAACTATACGTTACACCAAAAGCATAATTAATATTTGGTCTTGTAAGGTAATCTTGATTTAAAAAAAACGCATCATTTGCGCTACCAAATCTATCTACAACAGTACTTGACATTGTTCCTGTTTTAGTAAAATCATCACCATTATAAGGATCTGCAAGACTACCATTAGTAAATTCGTATTCAGCTAATAATCCAGAAGTTGGAATTTGAGCAATACAAAATGTAGAGGTTATAATGAGTATTAGTAAAAGTAATTTCGTTTTCATAATTAATTGTTTTATAGTTTTATGAAAACAAAATTACTAGGTAAACTAGCTTCAAATTTATGGCGATTTCTGAAAGTGCATTTTCAACTTCTAAACAAAAAAAATCGTAAACAGAACAATCACAAGATTATGATACTCTTTAGCACGACTTCTATACTAGAAATAAATTTTCTTTTAGGGCTGATCTTTGTGAAGTTTTCAGAAGTCTTCGCATTTCTATTGGGGTAATAAGAAATCGTTTAATCTACAGTAAACGGAATAATAACCTCTACTTGCGTACCTATTGGATTATCATTATCAAACAAATCCATAATAGTAACACCTACCTGTTTTTCTTTTCCGTAGTTTAATAATGCCAAACGATCTTGTGTTGCCTTTGTTGCAAAAGATTCATGCTTTTTAAGGCCTCTCGTTTTAATTTTATCGGCTTGTTCTCGTCCAACACCATTATCTACAATAACACTCTTAATGGTATGACTCTCTAAATTAATATGGAAATTAATTTCTAGTTTCCGATCTGTTTTTCGGTGTAACAATCCGTGTTTTAAAGCATTTTCTACGTAAGGTTGAATTAACATGGTTGGAATATATACCAAATTCGGATTTAAATCTCCAGTAGCAGAAATGGTATAATTTAGCTTATCCTCAAAACGTAGTTTCTCTAATTCCAGATACATTTCTAAGCAATTAATCTCTTCTTGCAATGTGATTTTTCCTCTTGTACTATGACTTAAATAGGTTCTTATTAAATCGGCAAACTTCCCTAAATACTCACTTGCTAGTCGGCTTTTATTTAAAACAATATAGTCTTGAATAGAATTTAGCGCATTGAATATAAAATGCGGATTCATCTGCGACCGTAAATTCTCGAGTTTTAAGGCAATTAATTGTTTATCTAAAGAAAGTTGCTTCACTTCTAATTGTTTCGCTTTCTCTTTATTTTGCAACTTCCTTTTGTAATAAAAAACAATAATACTAACTATAGACAAACTACATAATAAAATAAACCAAGTTTTTTTCCAAAAGGGTAATTTTATATGCAGCTTAATACTTTTTATTCCGTTTTCACTCGCTGCATCGCTATTGGTTGGTCTTACTTGAAAGGTATATTTACCGGCAGGCAAACTACTATATTTCATCGTATTCACACCTATATCTGTAGTAATCCAATCGGCATTATAACCTAACAAACGGTATTGATAGGTTTCATTTCTATTATATAAAATACCATTCACATTAAACTCAAATTGTATGGCATTCTGATTATAATCTAAATTGAAATCGGTTCCAATGTCCACCGATTTTTCATTAATTTTTATGTCGTTAAAATAGATTTCCGGACAGGAAGTGGTTTTAAAAACATTATTCTTATCAAAAGAAAATATGCCGTTATTGGAAGACAAAACCACTTGGTTTTTTAAAATTTCGATACCCGATATTTTATAAGACTGTATCCCATCTGTTTTTGTCAGATTTTTAAACATCTTTAAATCGGTATTAAACATTTGCAAACCCTTTGGTGTTGCTATCCAAAGCGCATTCCCATCTCCTTTTAAGAATGTAATTTGATTAGACAGCAATCCTTTTTCAGTAGAATACCGTGCAATAACTTGATGATCTCTTATAGCAAAAATTCCACTTTTAAACGTACCAACCCATACGATACCATCTGCAGTTTCGGTAATAGAAATAGCAGAAATTTCTTTACCTTCATATTGTATTGTGGTTGCTTCATACGCATCGTCTAATACCAATAAACCATCCACAAAACCAATAAAAGCAGTATTATTAGTAGTGCTGTAGTGCGTGGTATATACACGCTTATCATTGGAAAACTCTTTGATTACCCCAGAATGTTCATTTAAAAACACCAATCGTACATACGTTCCAAAAAGTGTGGTGTATGCATTTAAACGAGAAAAACTTTTTACACCTTTAAAGTGACCTTTCCTTGTTGCTTCTAAAGTGTTATTATCTACAAAATAAGAGCCATCATCTGTACTTACATAACTATGTTTTTG
>JAGPUY010000016.1 GCA_018067265.1 Oceanihabitans sp.
CGGTTTCCTTTTTTGGTATTTGCGTGTAATGTAAACTGACTTACCACAATGGCGTCTCCTGCATTGGTTTTAAGCGAATTATTCATCACGCCATCGACATCATTAAAAATACGAAGGTTTACTATTTTGTTCGATAACCATTGAATGTCTTCTTGAGTGTCTTCTGTAACAATTCCTAAAAGAATTAATAATCCTTGTTGGATGGAAGCGACTTCTTGGTTTTCAATGGTAACGCTTGCGTGAGAAACTCTTTGTATAACTGCTTTCATATTAAAACTTTAATTGTTTTAAAGACCTTTCGACTGCGCTCAAGGTGACAACATAAATATTATTTATCTCTTTACGTATAAGATTCGCCTTCTCGGGAATTTGTTAATTATAATTATCTGTTCTGTAGTGTTCATCTTCGCCTTCAATGATACTTACGTAGCTTCGGTAACGAGATTCTGCAATAACATCTTTTTCAACTGCTTCTTTTATGGCGCATTTTGGCTCTTCGATATGCAAACAGTTATTGAACTTACAATTTTGTTTTAACTCGAAAAACTCTGGAAAATAATCACTTATTTCTTCCTTTTCCATATCTACAATACCAAATCCTTTTATTCCTGGCGTATCTATAATTTTAGCATTAAAGCTAAGATCAAACATTTCGGCAAAAGTGGTGGTATGTTGTCCTTGGCTATGCTGTGCAGAAATAGCTTTGGTTTTTAAGTCTAAATTTGGTTCTATCGCGTTTACTAATGTAGATTTACCAACTCCAGAATGACCAGCAAACATACTTACTTTATCATCCATCATGGCTTTTACTTTATCTACATTTTTCCCTGTAGTTGCTGAAACACCAATACATTCATAACCTATTTCTCTATAAATATGTGCTAGAAAACGGACTTCGTCTAAAGTCTCTTTATCATAGGTATCTACTTTATTAAAAAGTAAAACGGTTTTTATAGAATAGGCTTCTGCGGTAACTAAAAAACGATCGATAAAAGAAGTCGATGTTGGCGGATTATCAATAGTAATCAATAAAAATACCTGATCGATATTAGATGCAATGACATGTGTTTGTTTCGAAAGGTTTACCGATTTTCTAACAATGTAATTTTTTCTATCGTGAATATATTTAATTACGCCTATCGGATTTTCATTGTTATCGGTATCTAAATCAAAATCAACAATATCTCCAACAGCAATAGGATTGGTACTTTTAATCCCTTGCAATCTAAATTTCCCTTTTATTCTACATGGGTATGTTGTACCTAATTCCGTTTTAACGGTGTACCAACTTCCTGTAGATTTATAAACTAGTCCTGTCATTACTGCAAAGATGCTATTATTAAATTAATAATTAAAACAGAATAGAATTTAATGCAAAAAAGAAATTAAGGAAGATTGTCATTTTGAGCGTAGTCGAAAAATCTTTTTATTTGATGACCAAAAATTTAGATTTCTCCATTGCAGTCGAAATGACATTATCTTCCTAATTTATATTAACCTTTTAAAATCTTTTCTTGATGATTAATAGATTCTTGGTGAATTGCTTTAAACATACGTAAAATAAACTCTTCACTTAATCCTTTTTCATTTCCTTCCAGAACCATTTTACCTAGTATTTCGTTCCATCGTTTGCTTTGTAAAACAGCAACGTTCTTTTGCTTTTTAAGCGATCCAATACCATCTGCTACTTTCATTCTTTTACCTAATAAATCAATAATTTGATTATCTACCACATCAATCTGTGCTCTAAGGTTGTTTAGTTCTGTATTGTATTCTGCTTCTGGATCCGATTCTTTTCTAATACGTAAATCTGTCATGATTTGCACTAAAGTATTTGGCGTTACTTGTTGCGCAGCATCACTCCATGCGTTATCTGGATCGTAATGTGTCTCTACCATTAAACCATCAAAATTAAGGTCTAATGCTGTTTGTGAAACATCAAAAATCATTTCTCTATTTCCTGTAATATGCGAAGGATCGTTAATTAAAGGAAGGTCTGGAAATTTATTTTGAAACTCAATAGCTATTTGCCATTCTGGAATATTTCTGTATTTAGATTTTTCGTAGGTTGAAAAACCTCTATGAATTGCTCCTAAGTTTTTAATCCCTGCAGTATACAATCTCTCAATTCCACCTAACCATAAAGCTAAATCTGGATTTACCGGATTTTTCACAAGTACAATTTTATCTGTTCCTTGTAAAGCATCTGCAATTTCTTGCATGATAAACGGACTTACAGTAGAACGTGCACCAATCCATAATAAATCGATATCATGTTCTAAAGCTAATTTTACGTGGTTTGCATTTGCAACTTCGGTACAGGTTTTCATTCCTGTTTCTGCCTTTACCTTTTGCAACCATTTTAAACCTAATGCGCCAACACCTTCAAAATTTCCTGGTCTTGTTCTTGGTTTCCAAATTCCAGCTCTAAAATAGTTTACATCGGTATCTTTCAACTCATGCGCAATTCTTAAAACTTGCTCTTCTGTTTCTGCACTACATGGTCCTGCTATTACTAGTGGATGATCTAATTTCATGTCATCTAACCATGTTCTTAATTCTTTCTTGTTTTCCATACTCATTTTCCACAAAAGTGGAATCTTATTAATTCAACTTATTTTATTTAACCTTCCGACTTCCGATTTACATCTAAAGCCACCTTCCTATAAAAAAGGAAGGAATTTTGTTTTTTATATTTACTGTATTCCGTTTAATATATCCTTAATATAATTGGTGTTTTCCATTTCATTAAAAATGGTTTCAAAATCATCTGCTTTCATACTATCTTTAAAATGGGTAAGATTGCTGATGTATTCTTCTAAGGTTTCAATTACGTTTTCTTTATTCTGCTTAAAAATTGGTGTCCACATTGCAGGTGAACTTTTTGCCAATCGTACTGTGGAAGCAAATCCACTTCCTGCCATATCAAAAATATCGCGTTCGTTTCGTTCTTTATCAATTACAGTTTTTCCTAGCATAAATGCACTAATATGTGATAAATGCGATACGTAAGCAATGTGTTTATCGTGTGCTTCTGGATTCATATAACGAATACGCATTCCCATAATTTGAAAAATAGCTAATGCTTTTTCTTGCAATTTGAATGCTGTTTTTTCTACTTCACAAATGATATTTGTTTTCTTTTGAAACAGACCTATCATGGCTGCTTTTGGTCCGGAAAACTCCGTTCCTGCAATAGGATGTGTTGCTAGAAAATTTCTTCGTTTTGGATGGTTTTCTACCGCTTTGCAAATATCTCTTTTGGTAGATCCTGCATCCATAACCAAAGCATCATCACTTACCATATCTAGTATTCCTGGTAATATTTTTACCGAAACATCTACAGGAACGGCAAGTATTACAAAATCGGCATGCACTACATCTTTTAAAGTTGCTTCAAAATCTATTACGTTTAATTCTAATGCTTCTTTTAAATGCTCGGCATTAGAATCTATACCAAATATGCTAATACTAGGATTTAAGTCCTTCACATCTTTAGCGATGCTTCCTCCAATTAATCCTACGCCAACTATGTATATATTTTTCATTCCCATTTGTCTTTTCAAGACCGCTTCCTAAAAGAAAGCGTTTTATCTTTTTTACCTACAATTTATTTTAAACCTTGCAGATGATTTATCTTTTATACTGTAAACGAATTAAACTCTTGCTAATGCTTCTTCTAAATCCTCGGTCGAAGCACATAATGAAAACCTTACATAACCTTCGCCTTGCGTTCCAAAAATGGTTCCTGGTGCAATAAATATGTGGTTTTCTTTTAATAGCACATCTATAAATTCTTCCGATTTAAAATGTGGCGGTAATTTTGCCCAAACAAATAATCCAGAAGCTTCTTTATTATACGTACAGTTTAATGCATCTGCCAGTTTCCAAATTAATTTACGTCTTTGCTCATACACACTATTCAAACTCTGATACCACATATTAGAACATTTCAAAGCTTCTATTGCTCCTTTCTGAATGCCATAAAACATACCAGAATCCATATTACTTTTTACTTTTATAATCGCTTCTATATGTTTTGCGCTTCCTAAAACCATTCCTACTCGCCAGCCAGCCATATTAAAGGTTTTACTTAGTGAGTTTAGTTCTAAACAAACCTCTTT
>JAGPUY010000047.1 GCA_018067265.1 Oceanihabitans sp.
TCTTTTGTTATTCATGATAGAGAAGATCGTGTTAAAAACAAACCAGAAGTGTTTAGTGAAGCATACTATAAAAATATAATGAAAACTTACAGGGTACGTTTCGCAAATATTTTATTAGAGAATACGATTAAATTAAAACAAGATAAGTTAAGTCGTACCATATTGAAGTTGCGCTTAAAAATTAAATTTCAAAGCGCTAGTTTACATGCACGTGAATTATCTCTATTAAAACAATTGCAACCTGCTATTGAGAAAAGTAGAGAAATTAATAAAACAAAAGGTGCTCATTATTTACAATAAAACAAAGCCACTAAAACATCCGTTTTTTAGAGCAACACCTCTAAGATTTTTATGGCATTAAAACTTCCATTTTTAAAGGGATATTGCAAGTTATGGCTTTCTTTAAAAAAGGCTACTTTTTCCGTTTTTAGTATTCTTTTTTCCTTTGACTTTGTATATTAGTCGGGTAAATAGTATGTATGCCAGAACAACCACTTATTTCTATAATTATACCCACTTTTAACCGCGCGCATTTATTGAGCGAAACGTTAGATAGTGTGTTGGCGCAAACCTATACCAACTGGGAGTGTATTGTGGTAGATGATGGCTCTACAGATGCTACGGAAGCATTGGTAGAAACCTATATAAAAAAAGATGCTAGATTTTTATTTTTCAAAAGACCAAACACGCATTTACCAGGAGGTAATGGCGCAAGAAATTATGGCGTAAAAAAAAGTAATGGGGACTATTTGCAATGGTTTGATAGTGATGATTTAATGCATCCAGAAAAATTGGAGGTTCAAATAAATGTATTAGCTTATTCTAATAAGATGTTTAGTGTATGTCAAACACTACAATTTGAAGGGACAATAGATAATATAATAGGATTGCGTTCAAAGCAAATTTATTCTAAAAACCCTCTTGTTAGTTATATACGGAGTGAGATTGTTCTTTTAACACCATCTCCAATTTTTAAAAAAAAGTTTATAATTGAAAATAAATTATATTTTGATGAAAATTTAAAAGCTGCTCAAGAATGGGAGTTTTTTTCTAGATGCTTGTTAATTAGTAATGATTATGAAGTTGAAAATAGAGCTTTGATTTATATAAGACGTCATGATACATCAATAACCTCTAATGATAAAAAGGTCGAACGATATTGGTTTTACTATTTGGCTAGGTTGAAAGCTTTTAAGACGTTAAAGAATACGGCGTATTACGATGCCCTTGAAACTTATTTTTTTGACTATTATAAAAAATCGTTTTTTAGGTTTATGGATGCTAAAGATTTTGTGAAAGCGAAGTCTTGTTTAAAGAACTCTATTAAGAAGTGCTTTTCAAAAGGAGAATATTATAAAGCATGGATTTATTTTATTTTGATGAAAACAACGGGTAAAGGATATTTTTTTAAGAATAAGATTTTTAATATTTAAGAATATGTTAATCTCTATAATCATACCAACCTTTAATCGAGAACACATTATTAGCGATACCTTAAACGCTATTATAGCGCAAAGTTATACCAATTGGGAATGCATTGTTGTGGATGATGGCAGTACAGATGATACCGCTAAGCTTTTAGATACTTACATAAAAAAAGATAATAGATTTAGATATTACACCAGGCCAGCAAATAAACAAAAAGGGCCTTGCAGTTGTCGTAACTATGGTTTTGAAAAGAGTAAAGGAGATTTTATTAATTTTTTTGATAGTGATGACTTATTGCATCCCGATACTTTTAGTAGTTGGTTGCAAGGTTTTCAAAATAAGGCAGATGCTGTGATTTCTAAAATAGCATTGGTTAATTTTAATACACAAGAAGTTTCTAAAGTGTATGAAATAGAATCTAAGAATAGAATACAAGATTTTTTTCTTGGTAAGATTAACTATTTTGTTTGCGGACCTTTATGGCGAAAAAGCTTTTTAATAAAACAAGAAATGCTTTTCAATGAAACCATTAGAAATGGAGACGATTGGGATTTTAATTTAAGAATGCTGTATGCAAATCCTAAATTGCAATTTTTAGATAAGGCTTTTATACAGAATAGACTGCATGTAAATTCACTTTCTAAAGAAAGACATAAACTAAATAAAGAAGAACTTGTTTCCTATTTTGATACGATAGATTATCATTTAAAATGCGTGCATAACCGTACCGATGTAGATAAAAAAATAGCAGAAGATTATGTGATTTCAAAATATAGTGCTTATTTGTTATTTTGTTTAAATACAGGGAATAGTTTGCATTTGTTTTTATATTGGCGTTTGTTAAAAAACGGACTGGCATTAGGGTATTATAAACAAATGGGTAAAACCACTATTGGTTATATATCTTACTTGCTTTTTGGCAAAGGGTATAGTTATATAAATTTTAAAAGTATTTCTAATTGAAGGCATTAATCTCTATAATCATACCAACCTATAATCGTGCGCATTTAATAGGCGAAACGATCGCTTCTATACAAAAGCAAACCTACACGCATTGGGAATGTATTATTGTAGATGATGGTTCTACAGATACTACCGAAAGTGTACTGTTGGCCTATATAAATAAAGACGCGCGTATCTCGTATTATAAAAAACCAAAACATGTACCAAAAGGACCATCTGCCGCTAGAAATTATGGGTTTACTAAAAGTAAGGGGATTTATATAAACTGGTTTGATAGTGATGATTTGATGCATCCTGAAAAGTTAGCAACAGATTTAAAATACCTTCATTCTGGCAATTTTGATTTTACCATTAGCCAATCGGCTTTTTTTAAAGCACAAGGCGAACCTAAAAAGAAGTATTGGAATAAAAATCTATGGAGTAAAGATCCCATAAACGATTTTATTATAAAAAAAATAGGCTGGTCTACAAACGCGCCTTTATGGCGAAGAGATAGACTAGAAGCCTGTAATTTGGTTTTTGATGAAGACTTAATGACTGCAGATGATTTTAAATTTCATGTGCAAGCTATGCAGTTTGGATTAAAACCAGTGATTATAGAGACTTCTTTAGTCAGCCAACGAGAACATGACGCGCGCTTAAACGACTATCCAGATAAGGCATCTAATAAAATAAGGACGTATCTTTATTTATTAAAACATCGAGAAGCACTACAATTAAATGCCAAAACCTTAAAGTATTTAAATTGGCATTTCCTTAAATATTATAGTTCGTTATTAAAAGCGAAAAGGATAAAGGATGCGCTTATCGTACTTTTTAAGGTGATAATTTTACCATTTAAAATAAAAACAAAGCTCAAAAGTCTAAAATTATGGATACTTGGTGTCTTTTATATTTTAACAGGAGTAGGCTATAAATTTTTAAAAACAGATTCATAATTCGTACGCTAGTAAATCGAAATACAGTTATAGTTTTCGGTGTTGGTCAAGATAAAAGGATATAAAATATTTGTCGAAATTTAATAATTGTGCTTTTAGAACATTAGAAACAGATGCATATTTAAACGATAAGATTGTAAAAAATAAATAAGAATGTCAATAAAAACGAAGGCCAATAAATTGGCAATTTTAATTGCTAATCCTGAAATACTATTTTCTAAAAAAAAGTATTTATTCGTTGTGAGCCATATGAGAAGTAGGTCTAGTGTTTTGAGTCATATTTTAGGCAATAATCCTGAGGTGATTGGTTATAAAGAATTGCATCAAGCATATACAGGGAAAAAGTCGTTAATAAATATGCAAATAGAATTAGCGAAAGACTTAAAGCCTAATTTTAAAAATAAATACCTCTTAGATAAAATATTAAATAATTATACTATTTCAGATGCGATACTAAAGAAGGTGCAACCTAAAATGCTCTTTTTATTAAGAGATCCAGAAGAGACTATTAAAAGTATCCTAAATATGGGTTTTAAAACTGGTGTAGCGCAATATAAAGACCCCATAAAAGTGACGAAATATTATTGTAAAAGATTGCATAATCTGGAGCAACTGTCTTATAAAGCAGGGAAAGGGAATTTGTTTATTGCGTCTAAAGACTTAGTCGAAAACTCGGAGGATACTTTAAATAAAATTAGTAATTGGTTACATCTAGAAACCCCTTTAAAAACAACATATACTACCTTTAAGGATACCGGAGTTATTGGTTTTGGTGATCCTTTAGAAAATATAAAATCGGGAGTATTGCAAGCAACTACTGGTTATGCTAATGTGGATGTTCCAGAACATCTATTGCAAAAAGCCATCGATTCCTTTGAAAAATGCAGAGCTACGCTTATAAAAAATGTAAAATAGAGCTGTTTTTAAGCATTGATTTTTTTTAGGTTTTTTAACCTAAAATTTTGATTCAAGTTTAAAAGGAACGTAATTTATGGCATCAAGGGAAATATTATTTAAGTTAAAATTTCTTCTAGATAAAATCTTTAAAAAGTATTAATTTCAAAGTAGGAGTTCCTATGCTTTCCGTAAAAATAAAATGAACATAATGAAAAGACCTTTACTTAGCATTTGCCTAAGAACATATAATAATCAAAAATTTGTACTGGAGGCCTTAGAAGGTGTCTTTAAGCAAAAAGTGAATTTTGATTTGGAATTC
>JAGPUY010000030.1 GCA_018067265.1 Oceanihabitans sp.
AATATCTATTTCTCGACAATATAATTGTGCTAAATGTGTTTCTCTACCTGTCCATAATGAATAAAAGAAGTAAATTTTATTCTCCACTTTTACTACATTTTCAATATCATAATTTAGAGAAGGCTCCTCATATTTGTTTTCTGAAATTAAAGCTAAAGTTTCCGCATTAAATTTTTGAATTACTACAGATTCTTTTTTGGCTTTTACTATAAGAATATCTTCATCATCATTAAAATAATAACGATTATAAGATTCAAAACTATCATATGGTTTGCTTACGGAATAGTTGTAGTTTTTTTGCGAATAACAAAAAGTAACAAATAAGAATAAGCATGTAAAAGAAAGGTGTTTTAACATAAAAAAGTATTTAATTATAAACGTAACTAATTTTGATTAAAAAAAGAGTAGAAACAAAAAAAAAGCGAACCAATGGGTTCGCTTTTTAAATACTAATAATAGCGATATACTATTTTGTGTTCTTGTAAAGGTGTTTCGCAAATGCTCTTCCAAAAATGATATACGCATCAGCAATTCGTTGACCAGAATTAAAATCGTAACCACCTTTTCCTTGACCTTCTATTTTTGTGTAATCTACAGAGAATATAACGTCAGATGGGCTATCTGTTTTGTAAACAGATAAAGTAAGTTCTACTTTAGAGTTTTTTCTAACAATACCAACATTGTATCCAGGATATATGAAGGTAGTATGGATTTTCATCGTGTATTCTGCACCGATGTCTTTACCAACTTTAGCCATTCCATCTTTTATTCTGTCATTAAAAGTTTCAATAAACCTTGGCTCATAAAATTCTTCTCTATCCGAAAACCAAGATGCTTTAAATTTTTCTCCAGTACCTGCTTCTTTTTCTTCACGTTTCGCCATTTTATCTTTTAAAAATGCTTCTTCGCTATCGTATTTAGGGATTTCAAGGTTCGAATAGTCAAATTCTACATTGTATGCGGTGATGCCTTTAAGGCTTTCCCAATCGCCTTTTTGAACGTTTGCTTTTTGTGCCAACACGATGGTCGAACAGAATAATACTAAAATAAGAGATAGTTGTTTTTTCATTTTTATGAATTTAGATTCCCGCTAAAATAACTAATATTATGCCAAATTTAAAATTAACCTTTTGTTTTACTTAATTGGGAAAGCATTTCCTTAGTAATATCTTCTAAAGAAAAAGCATGTTTCCAGTTCCAATCTTTTTTAGCAGTAGTATCATCTATGCTTTTTGGCCAAGAATCTGCAATAGCTTGTCTGAAATCTGGTTTGTAGGTGATTTTAAAATCTGGAATCTGCTTTTGTATCGAAGCAGCAATTTCTCTAGGAGTAAAACTAATTGCAGCTAAATTGTATGAAGATCTAATGCTAAGCGTCTCTGGTTCCGCTTGCATAATATCTACCGTTGCTTTAATAGCATCATCCATAAACATCATTGGAAGTTTGGTGTCTTCCCTTAAAAAAGATTCGTATGCTTTGTTTTTAAGTGCTTCATGATAAATCTCTACCGCATAATCTGTGGTTCCTCCTCCAGGTAAAGTTTTCCAACTAATAATTCCAGGATAGCGAATACTTCTAACATCTACGCCATATTTTTCGTGGTAATATTCGCACCAACGTTCACCAACTTGCTTTGTGATTCCGTAAACCGTTGAAGGTTCCATAATGGTATGCTGCGCAGTGTCTTCTTTAGGAGTTGTAGGTCCGAAAACAGCAATGCTTGATGGCCAAAAAACGTGATCAATTTGTTTCGTTTTGGCTAAATTTAATACATGAAAAAGAGAATTCATGTTTAAATCCCAAGCTTCCATCGGGTATTTTTCGCCCGTTGCGCTTAGTAAAGCAGCCATAAGGTAAACGGTTTTCACGTTGTGATTAATGCAACAATCTTTAATCGCATTAAAGTTTTTAGCATCTAGAATTACAAAAGGACCAGCGTTTACTAGTTCTAATTTTCTGGTATTAATGTCACTGGCAATAACATTGTCTACACCATAAATGTCTCTAAGTTTATACGTAAGCTCAGAACCAATTTGTCCGCAAGCGCCAATAATTAAAATTTTTGAAGTCATTAATTCCTGAAATTTAAGGTGGTCAAAAATAACACGTTTTTAAAGAAGAAAATATAAAATTTGGTTAAAATAATAACAGTCTAAAGTATTTAATAATAAAAGTAAAGAATACAATATATTTGCACACACAATAGTTAATTATAAATGAAAGCATTACTATACATTACCTTCCTGTTTTGTGTTTTTTCATGTAAGGATACAGATGCCACACAAGCGCTAGAAACCAATACAGAAGAAACTTCTCTAAAAATAACGAAAGAAGATATTTCTAGACTTAAATATACCCAGTTTATTCTAGATGCCAAAACAAAAAATTCTCCAGAATTTTGGCAAAAATATTCCGAATTAAGTGATTTAATTTTAAAAGTTAACCAAGCAGATTTATCTTTTTTTAAGGAAAACAATGAATTGTTAATCGCTTTTATTACGGACTTAAAAGAAACCATACCAGAAGAAGTGGATACACCAGCGATCAATGCTAGATTAATTGCATTAGAAACACAGATGTTAAAGTTAGAAGGAGTTGTGAATTTATCGCAGCCGGGAAAAAAAGAAACGCTTTTAGTCGTTAGAGATTTTTTAGCTGCATTTTCAAATCTTAATCTTCAAATAAATAAAAAGTTTGAAAAGGAAGCTCAAAATATTCAAAAGCCATATTAATATGAAACAGGTATATGTATTCCTTTTATTAATAGTAATTACTTCTTGTACTAAGAAAGCCGAAGAAAAACAGATGGTTTCCTCTTCAGAAATTAAAAAAGAAATTAACACCAATTTAGATGCTTGGCATGTCGCTGCTGCGGAAGCAAACTTGGATACCTACTTTAATTTAATGACTAAAGACGGTGTTTTTATAGGTACAGATGCTACCGAAAATTGGCAAAACGAAGCTTTTAGAGCTTATTCAAAACCATATTTTGATAAAGGGAAAGCATGGAGCTTTACTGCTATAGAAAGAAATATTTACATATCGGAAGATAAAAATATTGCTTGGTTTGATGAATTACTAGATACACAAATGAAAATTTGTAGAGGATCTGGTGTACTGAAACTAGAAGATAATACATGGAAAATTGCACATTATGTTTTATCTATTGCAATACCTAATGAAAATGTAAATGAGGTCGTTGCTATTAAGAAAGAATCGGATAGTCTGTACACTAAAAAACTATTGGAGAAAGCTACCTATTAGTTTTATTACGTTTTATAAAAGCAAAAGCCTTACTATTTTTAGTAGGGCTTTTTTTATTAATATTTTGTTAAAGATGTAACTAAATTAATCTTTAGCAGTCTATTTAACATTAAATTGTAACCAAAATTAAACACTAATTAAAAATGAAAACCAACTTTAAAAAACTATCACTACTTAGTGCAGTCGCTTTTATAGGTTTAGTATCTTGTAAAGAAGAGCCTAAACAGGAAATTGCAGTAGTAGAAAAAACGCCAGGAATCAATTTAGATTATATGGATACGAGTGTATCTGCTAGCGAAGATTTTTTCAAACATGTTAACGGAAAATGGCTAGAAAACAACGAAATCCCAGACGATCAATCTACTTGGGGAAGTTTTCAAGAACTACGTAAAAAAACGGATGAAGATGCTTTGGCTATTTTAAAGTCGGCTATGTCTAATAATAAAGACCTTGGAAACATTCAAGTGCTTCCTGGTTCTGACCAAGAAAAAGCAGTATTCTATTACCAAACGATAATGGATACTATTAGCAGAAATAAAGCAGGTATTGATCCAATAAAACCATACTTAGCAAAAATTGAAGCTATTAAAAATGTGGAAGATTTACAAGCTTTCATGATTGAAATGGAGCCAAAAGGAGGTGCCGGTTTATATGGGTTTGGTGTTGGTAGTGATCCTAAAGATAGTAATAGAAATGTTGCTTATTTGGGAGGTGGAAGCACCGGATTGCCAGATAGAGATTACTATGTAAAAGACGATGCAGACTCTAAAGAGAAGCGCGAAAAATATGTAGCACATATAACTAGAATGTTTCAATATTTAGGAGATAGTGAAGCAGATGCAAATGCGCAAGCAAATCAAATTTTAGCTTTCGAAACTAGATTAGAAGAAGCTAAAATGGACAAGGTAGATCGTCGTGATGCACGTAAACGTTACAATCCTCGCGCTATTGCTGAGGTTCAAGAAATGGTTCCTGCAGTAAACTGGAAAAACTTTTTATCTGGTATTGGTGTAAAAGAATTAGACACTGTAATTATAGGTGATCTAGGATACTTTAATAGATTACAAGAAGTATTAGCAGATGGTAATGTTAGTGATTGGAAAGCGTATTTAAAATGGGATACTTTTAATGGTGCTGCTGGATATTTAAGTACGGATATAGAAACTGCTAATTGGGAGTTTTACGGAAAAGAACTTAATGGGTCTAAAGCACAAAGAGCAAGAGATGAACGTGCTTTAGGATCTTTAAATGGAACAATTGGTGAAGCTTTAGGGAAATTATATGTAGATAAAAAATTCCCGCCAGAAGCGAAAGTGAAAGCAGAAAAAATGATTAAAAACGTAATTTTAGCTTTCGAACACAGAATTAATAAATTGGATTGGATGAGTCCAGAAACAAAGCAAAAAGCGATTGAAAAACTTCAAGCAACGAAAGTGAAAATTGCATATCCAGATGTATGGAAAGATTATTCTGCTTTAGACATTAATAGTGTAGAAGATGGTGGTACTTACCTTCAAAATTCTTTAAATACTAGTGCATGGAACTTTAAGAAAAGTATTGATAAATTAGGGAAACCAGTAGATAAAAGTGAATGGTATATGGCGCCACAAGTGGTGAATGCCTATTTTAATCCTGCATACAACGAGATTGTTTTTCCTGCGGCTATTTTACAACCACCTTTTTATAACTTTACTGCAGATGATGCTGTAAATTATGGAGGAATTGGAGCGGTTATTGGTCATGAAATTTCACATAGTTTTGACGATTCTGGTTCTAGATATGATAAAGATGGAAACTTAAATAACTGGTGGACAGACGAAGATTTAACACAATTTGAAGGGTTAGGAAAAGCATTAGCAGATCAATATAGCGCTATTGAAGTGTTACCAGAAATCAACATTAATGGAGCCTTTACTTTAGGTGAAAATATTGGTGATTTAGGTGGTGTTCTTGCAGCTTATGATGCTTTACAAATGAGTTTTGAAGGAAACAGACCAGCAGATATTGATGGTTATACCGCAGAACAACGTTTCTTTATGTCTTGGGCAACCGTTTGGAGAACAAAAATGCGTGAAGATGCTTTAAAAACTAGAATTAAAACCGATTCACATTCTCCAGGAATGAATAGAGCGGTACAACCTTTATTAAATATAGATGCTTTTTATGAAGCGTTTGGAATTAAAGAAGGAGATAAAATGTACATCGCTCCAGAAGAAAGAGTAAGAATCTGGTAAGATGCTTAAGAGGTAATAAATAAAAAAGGGCAACGCATTAGAGTTGCCCTTTTTTTATTCTATAACAATCCTGTTTTTGGTTACAATAGCATCATTTAATATAAACGGTTTTGGCATCATAGTTTCTTCTCGTTGCGTTACATTAAGCGTCTTGTTGGTAAGTAAATCGTACGTAGCTTCATAAACCTGTATGCTTGTTTTTTGGGAAGTAGGCACCGTTAAAATCATATCTAAAGGTTCGTTGTCTGCTACGTAATAACTAAACAAGCGATTGTTTAGTCTTTCCTTAAAAACGTTTCCGGTCGTTTCGTCTTTTTTAGCAGAAATGCCATTGATTACAAAAGAATTAAAAATGTTTGTACTGTCGGAAAAGATTTCAAAACGTGCTGCATTGCGTTGGGATGTTACACAAATGGCAATTTTTCGTTCGCCATTAATAATAGTATCGTACGATATTTCAATTTTAGGTTTGGCGATATCTTTTACTGCAGCATTTTTTGTAAATGTAAAACTGGACTTATACTTACTACCAATCGTGTTTTTAGAAAGTGCCGTTGCACGATCTGGATTGTCGGTTAAAAAGCTTTTGGTCCAAGTGTCTAAAATAGCATCATAAGTTGCCCAAACCGCTGTATTTTCATCCGCATCTAAAACATATAAAAGACTGTTTGGTTTTGGTGTGTCTTTGGTGAATTTAGAGTTAAAATGTGCCGATATAAGAAAACCAATTCCGAAGCATAAAAACAAATAAGACCAACGTTTTTTGTGTTGTAAAAATCCGAATACGGAAACTAGTAACCCAAAAATTAATACGACAAATATAGCAGAAACAAATAAAATTTTTAAGCCTAAACCAACAGGAAACATTTTTACAAGTGGAGATATAATAAACAACACCGGAATTGCTAATAAAGCCAATAGAATTAGACTTGGTTTTTGCTGTCTTATCATTAAAAGCAAGCTTAATAAACCAAAGTAAACCGGAATAATAAAAAAGCTAGCGCCTTCTAGTTGTAAGGCAACTAATACACAAATAAGCAACCAGAAAACTAATGGCGCAATGATTAGATTCACTGGTTTTGCCGAACCTTTAAATACATGATAACTATAAAAACAAATCGCTAAAGTTAAACAAGTAAATGCCGCAATGTAGGCGTGACCATTATAGGTAAAACCATGAAGCATTTCTTGGTATTGCGAATACAGAAATTTTAAAGTTTCCCAGCCAACAAAAGTGAATAAGCCTCCAATGATAAGGCTTAAAGAAAAAGGAATAAAGCCTTTTAATATGTCTTTTGCGTTTAAAGACTTCTCCTTAAATCCGTAAAAAAGTAATCCAATAAATGCAATAATTGCTAAAATTAGCATGGGCCAAATCCATGAAAAAGGATAAATAACCGTTTTAAAAACGGGAACATTAAAGTAAATATAATCCTCCGTGCTTTTCACATTATTAAGGTTCGCATTACTAAAATGATGGAGTAGTGGCATGAGATAAGAACCTTGATGCTCTAAAGTGTTTCTATCTAATCTTTCATAGGTGTCTAAAGCGGTGTGGTAATCAAAATGGTCATCAATAAAAGCAAAATTAAAACCGTCAATATCTTTATCTGCTCTAAAACGTGTCAAATCAGTATCATTCGGAAGCATTTTGTAAATGCTGTATGCTAAAGAATTAGCAACGGGAAACTCTGGGTTAGCCTTTACAAATTCTTTCATTAAGTTCGCGTTTCCTTGATTGGTTTCCACAAGCATATAACTTGGTCCGCCAGAACCACGCGCTTCAAAATTTAAAACCAAACCAACGTCTTTAGACCAAGGATGCTTATTTACAAAGATATCTGCGCCATTTAATCCTAGTTCTTCACCATCTGAAATTAGAATAATAATGTCGTTTTTTGGTGTTTTATTTTCCGCTAAAAAAGCGCGAATGCCTTCTAGAATCGTTACTACGCCAGAACCAGCATCACTAGCTCCAAAGGAAGAATGCGGATTGCTATCATAATGAGAAAGTAGCAGTAGTGCTTTGCTGTTATCCCTTCCTTTTATTCTTGCTAAAATGTTTTTAGGCTTCGATAGATTTCCCCATTGACTCATGGAGTAATCCTCTTGTATTTGAGTTTCTAAACCAATTTTTTCGAGTTCTTTTACGATATAATCTCTCGCTTCTTGATGTGCTTGGTTACCAAGAAAATGTGGTTTTTTAGAAATTTCTTTTAATTGAATTAATGCACGTTGGGTAGAAAAAGAAGTTTCGGGAGCATCAATAGTAGTGATTTGATTTGGCAGTAAAGCATCAAAACTACAATAGACAGCAAGGCCTATAATTAAGATTGCAATAAATTTTTTAAACATATTTTTGGATGTGATATTTACCTATAAAAATAGGAAATAATATTTTGGATTTTTTCCTTTAGGATAAATCGTTTAAAATCAGTATATTTAAGTTAATTAAACGCTATCATTATGGGTATCAAAAGTTTTCAAGGAGCGAGGAAACAGCAGAACGCTGCAGACCAAACGCAATTAAAAGTAAGTGATTATATGACCAAGAATTTAATCACTTTTCGACCAGAACAATCTGTGGATGAAGTTATAGAGTCTCTTATAATGAATAAAATCTCTGGAGGACCAGTTGTAAATGCAAACAACGAATTGGTTGGTATTATCAGTGAAGGAGATTGTTTAAAGCAAATTAGCGAAAGTAGATATTATAATATGCCAATGGCGCAAGATAACGTGGAGAAACGCATGATTAAAAATGTGGATACTATGGATGGTAATATGAATATTTTTGATGCTGCTAATATGTTTTTAGAATCTAAACATAGGCGTTTTCCAATATTAGAAAACGGTAAATTAGTAGGTCAAATTAGCCAAAAAGATATTCTTAAAGCTGCTTTACAATTAAAAGGACATACTTGGAAATAGGGTATTAACTTTCTCTTTTTACCAAAGCATAATAATCACCTTCTAAAGGTAAATAGCCTTGATCGTACACAAAGTAGTAAATCGTTCCTGCTTTAGTGGTGTATATGCTTGTGAAGTAATTAAAGTCGAAGCCTTTTTCTATAAGTTTCGCTCTAGAACTTTTTGTTTTTTTATCTGGGTTCAACGCTTCTAGAATTCTGTAGTTTTTTCGCAATCTGTTGTTCGTGTTGCGTATTAAATTTTTACTGTCTTTATTGACGTTGTTGTTGTATGCATTTCTGCATGCATCGCTGCAAAATTTCTTGTCTATTCTGCCAACAATTTTATCACCACATTCTGGGCATTTTTTTTGCATAGTTATTTGTTTTTTAGTGTATACCAACGTAAGTTCATTTGCTCTTGTTCAAAATAAAAGTCTTCCACATAATG
>JAGPUY010000048.1 GCA_018067265.1 Oceanihabitans sp.
AACCGCTAAATATAAATGCCGGAGAATTATAGAAAATTGCCACATCAAGTGCAATCACCTCATTTTTGATAAGTAATGACACGCCAAAGCCTAACAAAATATTTACACTAAGAAAAAGTAGCAGTAGAGCAAGCAGATACACAATATTTCCATAGATTGGTATTCCGAAAGAGGGAAATACGATTGCAAATATTAATCCGCATAAGCTCAATCCATACACAAGATATGCAAAATATTTACCCAAAATTATGGATAGTATATTTCCATTTGATGTAGCGTACAATTGAGAATAGGTTTTTTCTTTCCATTCATTATTGAAAGCTCTTGTGGCTGCCAAAAAAATAAGCATTTGAAGTAAAGCAGTAGTTAGTCCTGGTAGTAAATAGTACACATAATTATATTGCGCATTTCCCAAAACCCGCGTATTTATATTTATAGGTAATACGGTACCCAATATTTTGCTTGGGTTAATTCCTAAAGGGGCAATTCGTTTAGCGACCACAGCACCACTAAGTGTTTGTGTAACCTGCAAAGCAGATCTGTATAAAAGGTTTCCAAAAACTATGTTGGTAGAATTGGTGTATATTTTTACTTGAACCGGTATGTTTTTGAGTACATTTTTGTGAAAGCCTTTTGGAATATAAAATATTCCTTGAACGTTCTTTTTAAGAAAGGCTTTTTCAATGGCGTCCTCCGAGGATAAATAATGAGTTACCTTTAAGTTGGGGGAGGATTCCAAAAAACGAATATAGGTACGACTTAATGTACTATTGTCATGATCATATACGGCAATTGGTACTTCTCGCAGAACTCCTTTATAGTAGATGGACCCTAATAAAAAGAACACCAAGATAGGAATGATGATAAACAGATTTCTAGCAGATTTCTGCGCTGCTAAGCGGAGCATTTCCCGCTTAAAGACATTATATAAAGTCGAATTCTTTAGCATAATTTCTTATTTGTAAATCTGAATAGACATACCTGGTCGTAGTTCTTCTATACGTTCTTGAGGCTTTAGGTGTATTTCAAATGTTTTTAATTCATATTCTCCTTTAGCTTTTATAGGAACCCAAGTAGCAAAATCTGCCATAGGAGATATGTAGGTAACTTTAAAGTTCACTTCCTCATTATCTAAACCTGGGATTTTTGCCTTGTAAAAGTTATCCTTTTTAAAATCTGTTAAATGATTTTCCCTAACGTTAAATATGGCATAAATTTTTTCTGGTTTTTGTATTGTTAAAATTGGATAACCTGCAGCCATAACCTCGCCTTCCTCGGCAATTTGATTACTAATTATTCCTGAAGTGGGGGCAATAATTTGTAATTCATCATAATACGCTTCAACTTCTTCAAAAGCGCCCTTTGCACGGTCATAGCTTCCATAGGCTGCTTTTATGTCTTCTTTTCTTGCACCGCTTTTACCCATTTCCCACATAGACTTTGCAGCATTCATTTGTTCTTTGGCAGCATCGTATTTAAATTGTAGTTCATCCATTTCTTGTTTGGAAATTATACTATCTATATAGAGAGCCTGATATCTTTTATACGTTATTTCAGCAAATTCAAATTGACTTTTTGCCATTTGGTATTGATTTTGAAGCGCGCTGATTTCTTCTTTTCGTGCTCCTATTTCCGCTTTTTCTACCAAAGAACGTGCTGCTTTAACTACGCCTTGCGCTTGCCCTTTTTTCGCATCAAGAATATCTGTTTCCAGCGTTGCCAGAACCTGACCTTTTACAACTAAATCCCCTTTTTCTATTAATATGGAATTTATCCTTCCAGGAATTTCAGAAGAAACATTCACTTCTGTGGTTTCAAGCATACCTGAGTATATCTCTGGTTCTGCGGAGTTTGCTCTAATAATAAAGTATATAATTGAAAATAAGATAATTAGTATAGGGATTGATAATGCGATATGTGCCTTTTTCATGGTTGTGGTTATTTATCAATTATTTTAATTATTTTTTCTGGTTCCCCTATTGCTGTATATAAATTAGCAATGGCTTTATAATAACCGTCTAATGCTATTAATTGCTCTATTTTTGATTTTTCATACAGCATGGAAGCATCAATAACATCAATAGATTTTCCAATGCCTTCTTCAAAACGTCTAGTATGGATTCTTAGATTTTCTTTTGCTAAATCAACAGTAGTTAAATGACTATTGTATAATTTTTGCTGATTTAAGGCTTTTGTATAATTACTTTTAACAAGTAAGTGAATCTGCTGTGTAGCATATTCTTTGGCGTTTTTCACTTCCTTTTGTAAATGTCTACTGGCTTTCAAGTTGTTAATATCTTTAAATCCATTGAAAATATTGAACTGTGCTTGCACGCCAACAATAAATTTGGGAGGAACTATGGGAAGTTCCTCACGAAACATGTTATAAGTGCCAAAAGCGGCAATATTGGGCATGAATTTAGATTTTTCAATCGTATGAGCCTGTTTCGCCATGATTTCTTTCTGCTCAATTAATTCTAAAATTGGTTGTCTTTTTTTAGCTGTATTCAGAAGTTCATCAAAATCTAAATAAATATCTGGATAGCTTATACTATCCATTACATTAAAAGGAATGGATTCAGGCAGATTCATAGTGGTACGTAAGGCCATTTTTGCCAATAGTAAATTGTTCCTATCGTTATATAAATCCTTCTGGGCATTGGCAACAGCAACCTGAGCTCTTAACAAAACATGCTTGGGAAGGATTTCTAATTGAACGGCACGTTCAGCTTGTCTTTCATGTGTTTGCATTCCCTCATAAACCTGCTGGCGTGTATTTATTACCTGTTTCAAAAGAACTACACTAAGATATCTGTTTATAAGTTCGTTGACTATTTCGTCTTTAACCTGCTTTAATTCAATGTATGAAGATTTTAATTTTGCTTTTGCGTATTTTTTACCAGCTATAATTTTTCCACCTGTAAAAATGGGCTGTGTTGCGGTAATAGCTGCTGTTGGAAACTGTTGATTATCTACTATCAGATTTGGATATGCTGGAAATTGTCCTAATACGCTTGATAGTGTAGCAAATGCACTTTCTGCAGATACTTCAGATAGCCCTATTTGATCACCATAAGTTTCAATAAATGCAGCTCCGTATTTAGCACCCAGACCATCTAATGAGCTTTCAATTTGAGATGTATTCACCTCCATGTTCTCACTTAGATACGTATAACCACCAATAATATTTACCGAAGGTAGAAAATTGCCTTTTGCAGCTTTGTCTTCATAGACTTTTTGTTGAACACGTTCTGTATAACGCTTTATTTTTTCATTGTTAGAATAACTTAATTCTAATGCTTGAGAAATACTTATTTTTCTTTCCTGTCCATAAGTATAAGTTGTAATAAATACCATTATTACAATGACTCTTAACGGACTTCCCCTAAATATTTCAATTCGTTTTTTCATCTGTATATAATAAAGTAGTTATCGAAATTAGATGCTACAAAGATGAAATACTATCCAATTATTTAAGATGACCTGGGTCATGTTGCCAGCTATATTATAGATGTTACTTTGCCTAACAATTAAGAAGTGTCCAACAGTTAAGACGTTTAATAAGTAAAATTAATATCATGGAAATATCAAATTGGCAGTATATCTT
>JAGPUY010000034.1 GCA_018067265.1 Oceanihabitans sp.
ATTATCATTGCCCCTAAACCTGGATCGAAATATAAAAAATGCATATTAAAATTTTTTGTAAATATACTAAACTTAAACTTTACAAGTATCTTTAATTATTAGATTTAATTATTGGTAGACAATATCTTAATAAACCATAGACCCCATCGCATGTATCCCAACACGATAGTCCTAACACTTTCCCTTCACGATACCTATAAACAAAATTACGCCAAATAGATTCACAGTATTCGCGTGAACTATTTGACGTAATATTTATTACTTAATGTTAACCTTTACTTAAGCGATCTTGTTTCTTTTACGATCTGTTTCTGTTAACCAAATTTTACGCAAACGTAAGTGGTTTGGTGTTACTTCCACATACTCATCTTTTTGAATGTATTCTAAAGCTTCTTCTAAAGAGAATTTAATTGCAGGTACAATTTTAGCTTTATCATCTGCTCCAGAACTACGTACATTACTTTGCTTTTTAGCTTTCGTAATATTTACAGCCATATCATCTTGACGAGAGTTCTCACCAATTACTTGACCTTCGTAAACACTTTCTCCAGGTTCAATAAAGAACTTACCTCTATCTTGCAATTTATCAATAGAATAAGGAATCGCTGTTCCGTTTTCCATAGAAATTAAAGATCCAGAAACACGTCCAGGAATATCTCCTTTTAATGGTTGGTATTCTTTAAAACGGTGTGCCATAATAGCCTCTCCAGCAGTTGCTGTTAGTAATTGGTTACGTAAACCAATAATACCACGAGAAGGAATCATAAACTCACAAATCATACGCTCACCTTTAGCAACCATACTTAGTAACTCTCCTTTACGTTTCGTTACAAACTCTACTGCTTTACCAGATACTGTTTCTGGAAGGTCAATCGTTAATTCTTCAATTGGTTCACATTTAACACCATCAATTTCTTTAATGATTACTTGTGGTTGTCCAATTTGTAATTCATAACCTTCACGACGCATCGTTTCTATTAAAACCGATAAGTGTAATACACCACGTCCGAAAACCATAAATTTATCTGCACTACCAGTTTCCCCTAGTTTAAGTGCTAAGTTTTTTTCTAGTTCTTTTTCTAAACGATCTTTAATATGACGAGAAGTCACATATTTTCCATCTTTACCAAAGAAAGGAGAATCGTTAATAGTAAATAACATACTCATTGTAGGTTCATCTATTGCAATAGATTTTAAACCTTCAGGGTTTTCTATATCTGCAATGGTATCTCCAATTTCAAATCCTTCAACACCTACAAGTGCACATATATCTCCAGTTTGAACGCTTTCTACTTTCTTACGTCCTAAACCTTCAAAAATAAATACTTCTTTAATTCTTGTTTTTGTAATCGTTCCGTCCGCTTTCACTAAAGAAACTTGTTGCCCTTCTACCAGCGTTCCTCTTTGTAATCTTCCAATCGCGATACGACCAGTAAAAGAAGAGAAATCTAAAGATGTAATTAACATTTGTGTTGTTCCTTCCTCAAATTTTGGAGTAGGCACGTGCTCAATAACCATATCTAATAATGGTTCCACATTTGTAGTTTCATTTCTCCAATCATCACTCATCCAGTTGTTCTTTGCAGAACCATATACTGTAGGGAAATCTAGTTGCCATTCTTCAGCACCTAATTCAAACATTAAATCAAAAACTTTTTCATGTACTTCATCCGGAGTACAGTTTTCTTTATCTACTTTATTAATAACTACACAAGGTTTTAAACCTAAGTCAATCGCTTTTTGTAATACAAAACGCGTTTGTGGCATAGGCCCTTCAAAAGCATCTACCAATAACACAACACCATCAGCCATGTTTAATACTCGCTCTACTTCTCCACCAAAATCGGCGTGACCAGGAGTATCAATAATATTGATTTTTGTGTCTTTGTAAACTACAGATACGTTTTTAGAAGTAATTGTAATTCCTCTTTCACGTTCTAAATCATTATTATCTAGAATTAAGTCCCCAGTGTTCTGGTTTTCTCTAAATAGTTGACAATGGTACATGATCTTATCTACTAATGTAGTTTTACCATGATCTACGTGTGCAATAATTGCGATATTTTTAATATTAGCCATAATAGTGCCTTATTTTAAGCGTGCAAAGGTACATTAAATTCTTTTGATAATTAACATCTTACAAACTATTTATTACTTATATAGAAAAAACAGAATTTCTACAGATTACAAAACCCTTAAAACAACTATGGTTTTATTAATTAAAGCCGTTTCCATGTTAGAATTTAACATATCAATTATTTTTTAGTTAATTATTTGTTATAATTGGAATTTGCTGTAATTTTTCTTCCTATTTTTCGTTCTCTAATTTAATTACTCCCTAAAGTAACTAAAACGGATTACTAATTTTTCCCTAAACAAAATTAATAGCATTATGAACCTAATTACCAAGTATTCCAAATTCATCCCTTACCTATATTATCTAACTATAATCGCGTATTGGTTTACAGACCTTAATAAAATGGAAGGTATTTCTGCCTATCCTATATTATTATTTGGTATTCCATTTATATGGCAAATAATAAAACCTAACAACAGATTGAATTTCGGTTTAGGTATCACTTTTGTATGTTTATCTTCTTATATGATATTAGCGTATCTATCGGATGTGTTACAAATTATTTCCTTTTCTCACGCTACAACACAGTTTGTTGCCTATAGTGGTGTATTTGTTGCTGCCAACTTTATTATGGCATTATGGATTATGAGAAATAGTATGAAAAAAAGTTTTTAAATTGAGTATCTTTGTTGCTTAAATTTTAAGTAGATGAATCTTCAAGATATTCCAAAGATAAAACATACCAATTCTAACAATTTCTTCCTTTTAGCGGGACCTTGTGCTATTGAGAGCGAAGAAATGGCATTTCGTATTGCCGAAAAAGTACTAGAAATCACAAACAAATTAGAAATTCCTTACATCTTTAAAGGAAGTTTTAAAAAAGCAAACAGAAGTAGAATAGATAGTTTTACGGGGATTGGAGATGAAAAAGCTTTAGAAATTTTAAAGAAGGTTTCTGAAAAATTTGATATACCTACAGTAACAGACATCCATGAAGTAAGTCATGCTGCTCTTGCTGCAAAGTATGTCGATGTTTTACAAATCCCTGCTTTTTTAGTCCGCCAAACCGATTTAGTGGTTGCTGCTGCAAAAACAGGTAAAGTGGTAAACTTAAAAAAAGGACAATTCATGAGTCCCGAAGCTATGAAACACGCCGTGCAGAAAGTAAAAGATTCTGGAAGCGATAAAGCTTGGATTACCGATAGAGGCACTATGTTTGGCTACCAAGACATGATTGTCGATTTTAGAGGCATCCCTACGATGCGTCAATACGCTCCTACTGTTCTAGACGTAACACACTCTTTACAGCAACCTAATCAAAGTATTGGTGTTACAGGAGGAAGACCAGACATGATAGAAACTATCGCACGTGCTGGAATTGTAAATAATGTAGATGGTTTATTTATTGAAACACATTTTGATCCTGCTAATGCAAAAAGTGATGGCGCAAATATGTTACATTTAGATAATCTAGAAAAATTGCTTACCAACTTGGTAGCGATTAGAAAAACCATAAATGCATTATAATTCCCCCAAATTTCTTTTTTAATGAAAAACGCAACGCTAAAATTTTTAGCACTATTCAGTATTATATTATTTTCAACCACTACCATTGCGCAAGAGGATGTTCTTGTTACCGAAAAATACACTGCGAACAACAAAGGTAAATTCTTTATAAGTTGGGGTGGAAACAGAGAAACTTTTTCTAAATCGGATATTAGGTTTCAAGGCGAAGGTTACGACTTTACCATTCATGATGCTTCTGCTAAAGATAAACCAAAAGGTTGGCATATCGATTATATAAATCCCACAAGGATGACCATTCCGCAAACCAATGTAAAGGTTGGTTATTTTATTTCTGACAAATATAATATTGCCTTTGGAGTAGACCATATGAAGTATGTAATGAAAGAAGATTTAACCAAGAATGTTAGTGGCTATATCGACCTTCCGGCAGATGAAGAAGGCAGTGTTTTCAATCAAGAATTTACTGGAGATCCTTATTTTGTTTCTGAAGATTTTTTACAATTTGAACATACTAATGGTTTGAATTATGTGTATTTGGAGCTCAATAGGTTTGATGATATTTCCTCCCTATTAAAAATGAATAACACCGATACCTTTCAAATAAATATAACCGAAGGTTTTGGCGCAGGAGTTTTATATCCAAAAACCAACACGACACTTTTACAAAAAGACAGATATGATGAGTTTCATGTCGCTGGTTATGGTGTTTCTTTAAATGTAGGACTAAACCT
>JAGPUY010000057.1 GCA_018067265.1 Oceanihabitans sp.
AAAAATTTGGATATTAAACTTTTGTGATGCAATATTTGTGCTCACAAAGTTCAAACACTTACTGAAAAGGAAAAATTTTTAATTTCAAAGTTGGAGACACAAAATATTTTTAACACCACAGTTTACTTTTGTAAATGCGGATTTAAAAATATGGAAGTAACGAAAAAAATTGTATTAAAAAATTTCCGAAATGTTATCAAGAAAGGTGGAGAGATAGACTCGCTGAAGCCTTAGCAACCCTTAGATTTACTATGAAGGTGCTAAATTCTACTTAATGTTCGATTCATTAATCGAAATATTGGATAGATAACTCAAATCTAATTACTCATCTGTAATTAGTATTTTCTTTTTAACATTTTTCTATTAAGTACGCTTCTTACGAGGCTTATTGGCTTTTGTTTTAATCATTTATTAACTCAAAAACTTAGAAAAATGAGTACACAAAAATTTGCAACCAAAGCGTTGCACGCAGGACACGACGTTAGTCAAACAGCAGGAACTAGAGCAGTTCCTATTTACCAGACATCTTCTTATGTTTTTAACGATTCGGATGATGCAGCAGGAAGATTTAATCTTTCGGTTCCAGGCTTTATTTACACCCGATTAAATAATCCGACAAACGACATTTTAGAACAACGATTAGCTGCCTTAGAAGGAGGTATTGCAGCAGTAGCAACCGCTTCTGGAACAGCAGCTATTTCTACAACTTTACTAACACTTTTAAAAGCAGGAGACCATATTGTGGCGTCCAGCAGTTTGTATGGAGGAACGTATAATCTACTAAGTGTTACCTTACCAAGACATGGTATTACCACTACTTTTGTAGATCCTTCTGATGCAGAAAACTTTAAAAAAGCAACCCAAGAAAATACAAGAGCATTTTTTGTAGAATCCTTAGGGAATCCAAAGCTAGATGTTTTAGATTTAGAAGCTATTTCTAAAGAAGCTAAAAGTAGCAAAGTGCCTTTAATTGTAGATAATACCGTTGCAACACCGTACTTATTGAACCCAATAGAATATGGTGCAAATATCGTAATTCACTCCCTAACAAAATATATCACAGGTAACGGGACATCCCTTGGCGGAATCATTATTGACGCAGGAACTTTTGATTGGACTAACGGGAAATTCCCAGAATTCACAGAGCCATCTGCAGGGTATCATGGTTTAGTATATAGCGAAGCTATTGGAGCAGCGGCTTTTATTGCCAAAGTTAGAATTGAAGGGCTTCGTGATTATGGTGCTGCATTGAGCCCTTTTAATGCTTTTCAAATTATTCAAGGTTTGGAGACTTTAGAATTACGAATTAAGAAACATAGTAAAAATGCACTCGAATTAGCAAAATGGTTACAAGAACAACCAGAAGTAAATTGGGTAAATTATCCAGGATTGGAAACGAGTAAGTACACAGATCTTGCTAAAAAATACTTGCCAAACGGACAAAGTGGTGTAGTGACTTTTGGAGTAGATGGCGGTTATGAGTCTGCTAAAAAAATAGCAGATACTACAAAGCTTTTCTCTTTACTGGCTAATATTGGCGACACAAAATCCTTAATTATTCATCCAGCAAGTACTACGCATCAACAGTTAGATGAGCAGGCGCAAGCAGCTTCAGGAGTTACAAAGGATTTAATTCGTTTGTCTGTTGGAATTGAAAATATTGAAGATTTGAAAGCGGATTTAAAAGAAGCTTTTCAAGTTTTAAAGAAAACAGTTCTAGGCTAATACAAATAAATTAGTATTCATAAATACATGCTACGTCCTATTTTGCGGGTAGCATGTATGTTTATTCCAAACGTAATAATGGCTGCATTGCATTACATAAAAATTTCTGATTTCGAACTTGCTTCTGGTGTGTCTCAAGATATAGAATTATCCTATCAAGTTTTTGGGAAACCATTACACGAAGCACCAATTGTATTGGTAAATCATGCACTTACAGGAAATAGTAACGTATCTGGAAAAGATGGTTGGTGGAGTGATGTCATTGGCCCGAATAAAGTAATTGACACCAATGTATATACCGTTTTAGCATTTAATATTCCTGGAAATGGATACGATGGTTTTGTTATTACAAACTACAAAGATTTTGTAGCAAGAGATATCGCAAAACTGTTTTTATTAGGATTGGAAAAATTGGATATAGCATCTGTTTTTGCTATGATTGGAGGTTCTTTAGGAGGAGGAATTGCTTGGGAAATGGCAGTATTGTCACCAAATTTAGCTACCCATTTAATTGCTGTAGCAACCGATTGGAAATCTACAGATTGGCTGATTGCGAATTGTCAAATACAAGAGCAGTTTCTAGTGAACTCTAGTAATCCGGTGCATGATGCGAGAATGCATGCGATGCTTTGTTATAGAACGCCAAAATCTTTTAAAGAGCGTTTTAAAAGGAGTAGAAATACGGAGTTAGAAATTTTTAATGTAGAAAGTTGGTTACTGCATCATGGTAAAAAATTACAAGAGCGTTTTCAGTTGTCTGCATATAAATTAATGAATCAATTACTACGAAGTATTGATGTCACTAAAGACAGAACAGATTACGATGCGGTTTTAAAAAATATTAATGCAAATATTACCATCGTAGGAGTCGATTCGGATTTGTTTTTTACTGCAGAAGAAAACAGGGAAACACAAAAACAATTAGCCTTATTACATCCAAATGTGACGTATAATGAAATTAATTCCGATCATGGACACGATGCTTTTTTAATAGAATTCGACCAATTAGAAAAAATAATTGAAACTATTTTTAAACCGAATTCCAAAAATAATAAAATGAAAATATTAAAGTTTGGCGGTAAATCTTTAGCAAATAACGAAGGTTTAAATAACGCTATTTCCATCATAAAAAATAAAGTAGATCAGGACGAACGTATAACCGTTGTTGTTTCGGCGAGAGCAAATACGACCAATGAGTTAGCTGATATTCTTTTAAAAGCATCCAAAAAGGAGGCTTATAAAGAAGCGTTTTTAGCATTTCAGGAATACCAAATTACACCTTTAAAGACGATAGATTTTTCCGAAGAATTTAAAACCTTAGAAACTATTTTTGAAGGAGTATCTCTATTGGGAGATTACAGTGAGAAAATTGAAAACCAAGT
>JAGPUY010000052.1 GCA_018067265.1 Oceanihabitans sp.
CTTTTAATAGAAATGGCGTCGCATGTAGGAGGCAATTGGTTGGCTATATTAATTGGAATTGATGCTTTTTTAGTATTGAGTGGAGCAGTACTAACAAGTTTTATTGGGGTTTCAGGTTTACTGGAGCGAATGGCTTTAGATAGAATATTGCCTCAATATTTTTTAAAGAAAAATAACCACGGAAGTTCTTACCGTATCATTCTAATTTTCTTAGTCTTAACCATATCTGTATTACTAATTACAAAAGGGGATGTTAAACTCTTGGCAGGCGTTTATACTATTTCCTTTTTGTCTGTAATGGCATTGTTTGGAATTGGCAATATTTTATTAAAAGTTAAAAGAAATAGTTTGCCAAGACCCGAAAAAGCAAGTTGGTTGGCTATATTATTTGCAATCGTTGCTGTAATTATTGCTTTAATAGGAAATATTATAATGGAACAAAGAGTAGATTTTCCAAGCAATTTTACTGTCTTTCTAGAATATTTTGTTCCCGCCATTATTTTTATTGTCGTAATGCTAAATAGGACGGTGTTATTAACATTTTTACTAAAACTAATTCACTCTGTTTTTGACCCTTTCAGAAGTTTTGTGTTGAAAACGGACAAGAAAATTCTTTCTGTTATCGATGCTATTAATTCTCAAGAATTTGTCTATTTCACCAAAGATGATAATGTTGAAACCTTAAATAAGGTGTTGTTGTATATTCAAAGAAATGAACATACTAAAAAATTAAAAGTGGTAACCGCAAGTAAAAATGGAAATGTGATTACAGAACAATTTAGGAATGATATTAATGTAATTGATAGAGAGTACCCTTCCATTAAAATTGATTTTATTGAAGTAGATGATCATTTTGGACCTGAACTAATTAATAGATTGTCGAAGGAATGGAATATTCCAATTAACTTTATGTTTATTGGTTCACCTGGCAATCATTTTCCATATAAGTTACAAGAACTGGGAGGCGTACGATTAATCATTTAATAAAGAAACTAACAATGAATTAAATTATAAAAAGTAATTTTTACAGATTGCTACTGAATAAATATCCGATTAGTCAGTCCCATGTCGACGGTTGCACAAAATGTAATTCTTAAAATAGTTTTTCTGATACTAGAACCAAAAGATGTAATTTACAATATAAACCATAAACTTTATTAATTATTTAAAGCCAAATTTTATAAACATAAAACAATAGTGTGCAATGAAAAATTAAGATTTAATTTAAACGCTTTTATTGTTCCAATAATAATGATTTTTTAAATTTTATCGTGAGTTAAATCTTTCAATAATTAGCAGTTTGTCATGCGTAAAACGTTTTTTATCGTGATAAATGAATTTTTTTATTAACTTTTTTTATGTTTTTTTTTAGTACTAATAGGTCCTGTTTTTTTCTCTTGCCAGACTCTGTAAAATACAGTGATAGCGTTATTTTTGACGATTTTTACCCGATGTGTTTTCTTTGGGTTTTACACCTAAATTACATGTGAACAAGCCCTGTTATACGTGGGTAAATTAAAATGAAACGTTGTGCTTTTTGATTATTTGTCTAGATTTGTCACATAATTTTAATTATTAAAGACTTACAAATATGAAGCTTAAACTTGTTTTTTTTAGTGTTATTTTTTTATTAATTACAGGCGTAGGAACAGCTCAAAATAGAAGTGGGGCGCCTAAGAGTATTATTAATAAAGATGTTGCTATCTCTAAATATCATGACCTTAAAGAGTTAGAGGAGATGCAGAAAGGGAAATTATTGGAGTTATATACCGAACGAATGGAAATAATTATTAAACTATTACCATCCATTGCTTTCGGAATTAAACCTGGTATTACAATGTCTAGTTTTGGTATTCCAGATTCTAAAGAAAATAGAAGTGCATTGGAGGATCATCATGAGGCTACTGCAAATTATTTTACAAATACTATTGCTTTTCAGAGTAGAATTTTGCCATACTCCGACAAAGCTAATTTAATAGCAGCTATTTTGTTTTATGAACAAGTTTTAAAGTCCCTACATATTTACGGACAAGAAAATAAGTTTTAAGTATAGTTTCTAAAAAAGCGGAATAATTGGAATATTATTACGTTTGTAGGAAAAATATTTCGACGCAGTTTTAATTTTTTATTGATTATTTTCTAGAATGATTTTTTATAGATTGTGTAAAAGCCCGATTAACAGTCGTTTTTTGAACTAAAAACCAGTTAATCTGGCTTTTCTTTTTTTAGGGTTTTGATTTTATATTGTGCATTTAATCGATAATATTTGCATTACATGGAATTTATTTCTAGATTTACCATCTTAAATAACATACTTTGAATTATTAAATATTTTTCGTTATGAAACATCTATCCAAAATCGTATCTATATTTCTTTTAATTATTGGTAGTGCCCATGCGCAGCAAGAAAAAGGTGTAATAGGCAATAGCAATTGGTTAAGCTCTTGGACAGAATTTAGACCTGACCTAGTGGAATATAATGAGGCTACCGAAATTCTTACAGGAATTATTTCAACAGATACAAAATTACTAAAGCGAAATACCTACATGTTGTTAGGTGACGTTTTTGTTACGGATAATGCCGTGCTAACTATAGAACCAGGTACTGTTATTATTGGTGATTTTAAAACCAAAGGATCTCTAACTATAACCAAAGGAGCTACCATAATTGCTAACGGTTTAGAAACAGATCCTATTATATTCACCTCCAATAGAAGTGTGAAAAAAGCGGGAGATTGGGGAGGAATAATTATCCTTGGGGATGCACCAATTAATATCTACGGTAATGGCGCTTTAACCGGCTACAATTTTGCAACGGATGCTTCTATAGATATTAGCTACGGAGGTGAAAACCTAGAAAGTAATGCTGGGATTTTGCGATATGTAAGAATAGAGTATGCAGGTAAAAGAACAAAAGATGGTGAAAACTTTAATGCATTACTATTAGCAGGTGTGGGTACCGAAACAACTATTGATAATGTCATGGTTAGCTATTCTGCAGGTAATTCGTTTGATATATTTGGCGGAGAACTATACTTAGAAAAGCTAGTTTCCTATAAATCTAATCGTGTAGACTATAACTTTAATTTTGGAACCCAATGTAATTTATTCAACTCGTTAGCAGTTCGATCTTCTTATGTATCCAGTTCTAAAGGTTCCAGATGTATGAATGTAGCATCCTACGAAAAAGGAGAAGATGTTAGTTTTGTTAAACAGGAAACTGCAGTGACAGCATTAAATTTAACATTGGTCAACGTAAGTGATGATTTAGATTACGAAATTAAATTAGACTTAGTTAAGGAAGCTATTTTTATTGGTAATGATGCATCGCTTAACATGAAAGAGAGTGTGGTGTCTGGATTTAGTCCAGCCGTTTTAATAGATAGTGACGTTCGTGTTAATGACGAAAGTTTAAAGAAAATAATATTTAAAAAAATGTATTTCAATAATTGCAATGGAAATATTTTTAAGGAATATAATAGTAATAATGAAGATTTAGAAAACTGGTATGGTAACAGTAGCTTTTTTAATGTGTACTCTAAAGGTCTCGATTCGGAAACATTTATTGATATTAAAAATGATAATAGACTAGATTTTAGATTACGTATTAATAAAATTCTTGCATCTAATATTGATTAGACCTCAACAATATAATATAGCTGTCTTAAATGCGGAAGCATGACGTTTAAATAACCATATACTTTTAGTATTTGGCTTTAATAAGTAAGTGAATGATGAAAACTACCTTTGTATGTAAATTGTTTTTAGGGTTATGCATTAGTGTTTTTTTAGTTTCTCAAAAAATAAATGCACAAATTGTAATTGGTACTCCAAATTTAGGATTCAGCCAAGCATGTGCAAATGCGTCCTTTAATTCCTATAATGTCAATTTTGTCTTTTCACATAGCGTACCACTTGAGGCATCGAATCAATTTACCATTTTATTGTCTGATGCCAACGGCGATTTTACAAACGAAACCATTATTATTCCAACCAATGCTGGAGATATAACTACTTCACCAGCAACTTTAAATTTTTTATTACCAACAAATCTTGCTGGTGAAGGATATAAAATAAAAATAAGAAGTACGGGTCCTGTTGGAACTAGCTCTAGATCTGTAGCATTTGCCGCATATTATAAAGTCCAAGACGAACCATTTACCATTAATAATTTAATAGATACTGC
>JAGPUY010000082.1 GCA_018067265.1 Oceanihabitans sp.
AAGATATCGAAAAGGAACAATTAGACGTTATTGCGTTGCGTTGTAATTTACCAACCTTTAAAGTCGCTGGTTTACTTTTAAATATGGAATTGAAAGGTGTGGTAAGACCGCTTCCTGGGAAATTGTTTGAGGTGATTTAATATTTTTGAAAGTAGAAGAAGTAAAAAAAAGCAATTATGTTTCTTATTAGAAAACATAATTGCTTTTTTAGTAATAGAAATTCTAACTTCTTCAGGGATTTAATTAATACCCAACCTTTTCTCTAACTCTTGCTAAAACAGCATTAGCAACTAGTGTTGCTTTTTCTGCTCCAATAGCAAGTATTTTGTCCAATTCGTCTGTGTTATTCATATAGTAGTTGTAGCGTTCTCTTGGTTGTGCAAATTTCTCTATAATCAACTCAAATAATGCTTGTTTCGCATGTCCGTAACCAAAACCACCATTTTCATAATTAGCTTTCATGGTTTCTATTTCTCCTTCCGAAGCTAAAAGGTTATATAACGCAAAGCAATTACAGGTTTTCCAATCTTTAGGATCTTCTAAAGCCGTACTATCTGTTTCAATACTCATTATTTGTTTTCGCAGTTTTTTATCGGTTAAAAACAAATTAATAAAGTTGTTTCTACTTTTACTCATTTTTTCACCATCAGTTCCAGGAACAAGCATGATGTTTTCTTGTATTTTTCCTTCTGGTAATACAAAGGTTTCTCCCATTTTGGAATGAAAACGAGATGCTACATCACGAGTCATTTCTATATGTTGTAGTTGGTCTTTTCCTACAGGAATGATATTCGCATCGTACAATAAAATATCTGCAGCCATAAGCATTGGGTAGGTAAATAAACCAGCATTTACATCATCTAATCGATCTGCCTTGTCTTTAAATCCATGTGCTAATGTTAAGCGTTGAAAAGGGAAAAAACAGGATAGGTACCAAGATAATTCGGTTACTTGCGGAATATCACTTTGTCTGTAAAATACCGTTTTTTCAATATCTAAACCAAAAGCTAGCCAGGTTGCAGCCACAGAATACGTGTTTTCTCTTAATAGTGCTGCATCTTTAATTTGTGTTAAGGTATGTAGGTTTGCGATAAATAAAAACGACTCGTTTTTAGCATCTTCAGCCATTTTAATTGCTGGCATAATTGCGCCTAATATGTTTCCTAAATGTGGTGTTCCTGTACTTTGTACTCCTGTTAAAATTCTTGCCATGTTTACTTTCCGCGAAAGCGGAAATCTCTTTTTTAAAAACACATAACTTAATTGTGTTTTAAGATTTCCCTTTTATATATAAAAAGGAATCTCTTTAAATTAAACTTAATTTCTACTCGTAAGTACAAAGATAATTTTTTTATAAAGAGGAGTTCGATAAATTTATTAGATTTGGCACTTATGAAGGTTTTTAAATACATTTTCTGGATTTTCTATCGTATTTGGTTTTATATATTGGTTGCAATACCAATTGTTATACTATTTCCATTTTTAATTGTTTCTATTTTAAAAGAGACTTGGTATCCGTTCTTTTTTAAGATTGCGCGCATTTGGGCACGTTTTATTTTAATAGGAATGGGCTTTAAAGTAAAGATAGAACGCGATGAAATTACCGAAAAAAATAAAAGCTATATGTTTATAGCCAACCATACTTCTATGGCAGATATTATGCTCATGTTAGTTGCTGTTAAAAATCCTTTTGTTTTTGTTGGTAAAGCAGAATTAGCAAAAATACCATTGTTTGGTTTCTTTTATAAACGGACTAGTATTTTAGTCGATAGAAGTAGTGAGCGTAGTAGAAAAGCAGTTTTTAGAAATGCACAAAGACGTTTAGGACAAGGATTAAGTATTTGCATTTTTCCAGAAGGATTAGTTCCGGATGATGATGTGCTTTTAACCGATTTTAAAGATGGTGCTTTCCGGTTGGCAATAAACCATCAAATACCAATTGTACCTTTAACTTTTGCAGATAATAAGGAACGTTTTTCCTATACTTTTTTTAGCGGAAGCCCAGGAAGAATGCGAGCAAAGATGCATACATTTATTCCTACTATAGGATTAAAACCGCAAGATGCTAAAACAATAAATAGTAAGTCCAAAGCTTTGATTTTAAATCAACTGATTGCTTATCAATCTAAATAAAAAAGCTGCTCTTGGCATAGAGCAGCTTTTTGTGTTCTCGCTTTTTAAAAGATATACTTAAAAAAGCAACAACCAATCTAACCAACTAAAAACTAAAATTTATAACTCAACCCGGTATATATACCAATAATGTATGGTTTAAAATTACCAGAAGTATTTTCAAACGCATTCATTTGGTATTTAAAAGTTGGTTGTACATTGAATTTAATTTTATTAGAAAACTTATAGTCTAAACCAAGACCTAAGTTTCCGCTAAAACTAACATCATTAATATTATTTGCTTCTCCAATTTCTGTTTTTCGGCCATCAAATTCCGAAAAGATCTTATTGTCATTTAAAATAAAGGTACTTAATCCTGCAATGACGTTTACGCCAAACTTTTTACTAGATATCGTGTATTCTAACTCCATAGGAACCTCGTAATAACCGATACGCTGACTTATAGCAGCATTTTCATTTGGTAAAAGACCAACAGCTTGTTGCACTACCAGATTGTTTGCAGAAATGGCGGAAATACTTTGATCCGTATTGAAGTCTACATTTTTTAATGCAGGAGCACTATTTCCCGATACATTTTGATAAATGATCACATTATCTGTGTCATAACTTAAATTTAAAGAGTTAACACCAGAACGCAATTTTAATTTGTCATTAAAAGCATAGCTTACATTAACACCGTAACTGGTGTTTGTTTCACCAGATTTTGAGTTGTCAATAAATTGATCGTCCATATGGGATCCTTTTCCAAGGGTATTATAGTAAACAGGTGCAATGTTAGCATATACTTGCCACCTGTTTACCTTTTCCTCTTTTTCAATGAGATCTTCCACTTTCGCTATTTCTTCTTCTATAGATGTTTCTTCTTTTTCGATTTCGGCATCTGTAGTTGTATTTTCTTCTTCGGTATTTGTAGTGTTTTCTGCGAGAGCGTTTGTAGCACTATTTTCTAATGCAGAAGCTACTTTGTTTTTGTCTAATTCGGTTACATTTCCATTCGTAGAATTGCTGTTTTGCGCTACGGTATTCGCGTTTGTATTGCTACTATTTGTGTTTTTTTCTTTTGAATTTTTAGCAACTGCATTCTTAATGGTATTGTTAGATTGTGTGGTATTTGCAGTAGGGTTTTCGGTATTGGTATATAAGGACGAATTCGTATTGGTAGCTACTATTTGTGTTTGTTTATTCGTGGTAGCCTTTCTTTTCTTTCCGGTTACCGAAGTGTCTGTTTTATTGTTTTGTGAGGCGTTATTAACAACCGCATTGCTCGTATTCGAATTGTTAGTAGTTATTTTAGATTGAGACATATTCGAAGATGCAATACCGGAGTTTGTGTTGTTTTTGTTTTCTTCGGATGTTGTATTTTGAAGTGTATTAGAAGATGCGATACTGGAGTTTGTGCTGTTTTTGTTTTCTTCGGAAGCATTTTTAGGGCCATCCATTGTTTCTTCGTTTTTAGAAGCAGTATTACTTTCTTCTACAATTGCATTATTTGTTTTTTCTGAGTTTGTACTATTTGCGTTGGTACTATTCTTTTCCTTTTCGGAAGCATTTACCGCATTTTCTATATCTACAACATTTGTTTTGGTTGCATTATTTCTATTCGAATTATAGCGATTTCCTATCGTTAATAGTACAAGAAGCAATGCTGCAATACTACCAATACGCAGCCAAATAGGAAAAATCTTTTCCTTATCTTCTTTAGGTTGCTCTAGTTTGCTTTGAATGTTTTCCCAAACTTTCGGATTAGGAGTTGCCTCTAAATCTTTAAGTTTTTCTTGAAAAATTCTATCGATATGTTTTTTGTCACTCATTACAATGTTTGCGCGTTTAAAGACGCTCTATAGGTTTCTATTTTGTCTTTTAAAATCTGTCTCGCTCTTGCTAAGTTAGATTTTGAGGTTCCGGTGGTGATACTTAGCATAGATGCTATATCTTTATGGGAATAGCCATCTAAGGCGTACAGGTTAAATACTAATCGGTATCTATCTGGTAATTCTTGAATAATTTGTAATAGATAGTCAATAGATAATTCATCATCTTCTATCTCAAGAGTTACATCTTCAATATTTTCTTCGTTTACAATTTCAAAAACACCTTTGCTTCTGTAACATTGTAGTGCTGTATTTATAGCTATTCGTTTTAGCCAACCTTCAAAAGAACCTTTGTTATTATACTGTGACATTTTGTTGAAAATAGTCACAAATGCATCCTGCAGATTATCTTCCGCTTCGGCGTAACTTCTGGAATACTTTAAGCAAAGAGAAAACAGCTTACTCGAAAAGAGTTGGTATAGTTCGCTTTGTGCTTTAGCATCATTTTGTTTACAATTTAGAATGAGTTGGTCTAAACTCAAAAGATATATGTATTAGTTAAAATTATTCTACCACTTCTATTTCATAAATCAAGTAGGTATCTTGACTTGTGTTGTTTACATCCCCTTCACTATGCCAAAATTTAAAAACATGAGTGCCTAACGTTGTTGGTCTAAAATTAAAGGAAGCTTCTGCTTCTGTTATTACATCTTGGCAGTCGCTAATATTGGTATATACTTGACTCACCACTGCGATAATACTTTCGTTTGCATTTGCAGTAGAATATATGCCGCTATAAACGTGACAAGAAGATGGTTTGTAATAAACCAAATTTATAGTGTGTGTATGGTTTCTTCTAAATTCATCTGGCATGCTAACGCTTTCTATAGGCAGAAATTCTGTTTGTGAACGCGGCGTATCATCCGTTACACTACATGAAAATAAAGAAACAAATAATAATATTACTAATATTTTTTTCATTTTTAGTACAATAAAAACATAGGTTTTAATTACTAGATGCAGAAAAGTGTAAAAGGTTGCGTGTAGAAATAAAAAAATCCCGAATATATCGGGATTTTTTGTTTTATTCTTTAGCTTCTTTAATTGCTATTTTAATTTTTCCTTCTAACTCATCCATGAGTTCGGGATTATCTTTTATTAATGCTTTAACAGCATCTCGACCTTGACCTAGTTTTGTTTCGTCATAACTAAACCACGAACCAGCTTTCTTTACAATTTCAAATTCTACAGCAATATCTAAAATTTCACCAACTTTAGAAATTCCTTCTCCATACATAATATCAAATTCTGCAAGTCTAAAAGGTGGCGCTACTTTGTTTTTAACCACTTTTACTCGGGTCTTGTTTCCTTGTACTTCTCCATCGGTACTTTTTATCTGTGTCGATCTTCTAATATCTAATCGAACAGAAGCATAAAATTTTAATGCATTTCCTCCAGTTGTTGTTTCTGGATTACCAAACATAACCCCAATTTTTTCTCTTAATTGGTTAATGAAAATAACCGTACAATTGGTCTTACTAATAGAAGCCGTTAATTTTCTTAAAGCTTGAGACATTAAACGTGCGTGTAAACCCATTTTAGAGTCTCCCATTTCACCTTCAATTTCACTTTTTGGTGTTAATGCCGCAACAGAATCTATTACCACAATATCAATAGCACCAGAACGTATTAAGTTATCTGCAATTTCAAGCGCTTGCTCTCCATTATCTGGTTGTGAGATTATTAAATTATCTATATCTACACCTAATTTTTCGGCATAAAATCTATCAAAAGCATGCTCTGCATCAATAAATGCTGCAATACCACCAGCTTTTTGTGCTTCTGCAATAGCATGTAATGTTAATGTTGTTTTACCAGAAGATTCTGGACCATATATTTCTATTACACGACCTCTTGGGTAACCACCAACGCCTAATGCAATATCTAAACCTAAAGATCCAGAAGAAATAGCCTCTACATCTACTATCGCTTTATCGCTCATTTTCATTACTGTTCCTTTCCCGTAAGCCTTGTCTAACTTGTCTAAAGTTAGTTTTAGGGCTTTTAATTTTGCTTCTTTTTCGCTGCTCATCTGTGTATATTAATTTATTCGTGTAAGAGACGCTAAAATACTACTTCTTTTGTCATATTGCAATACAATAATACATTTCATTTTAAATTATTTAAATAATAATTGCCTTTGCGACGCAACCTTTTTACTCTTTTTGCATCTACTATATAAAGTGGGAAAATTTTATGCTATGAAAAAGAAAAATAACCTTGCTTTTTAATAAATAGTGCCGAATAAATTTTAAAAGGATTGACAATGAATTTTGTTTTCTTGTGATGAAATGGTCGTTTAAGCATCGCTTAAATACGTTTTATTTTATGTTGGAACATATAGAAAATAGAACCCAACTTTAATCCATTGTTTTAGTCTTTATTAGGTATATATAGTTTAATCTTATAAAGTATCAAGCTATGAAATTTTTTAAAAAATGTATTCATGCACTAGGCGGTTCCGTTGCTATATTTATAAATAGTAACTGTAAAGCCGATGGAGGTTAACTCGTAAAATATTTAAAATTTTAAGAAATTGAAAATATTAATAACGAGTTAGTCTATTAAAAGTCCTTTGCAGAGCGTAAAGGACTTTTTTTTGTTTTATACTTTTCAGTATCCAAATGCTCAAATCTTGCCTATTCTTTTTAAAATACTACCTTTGCAGGATAAACTCAAAACTCTTCCTTTTTGGAAGTTAGATGAGAATCTTTAACCTTAAAACTAAGTATAGCATGCAACTGTACAACACCTTAAGCGCAAAAGAAAGAGCTGCGTTAATCGAAGAAGCTGGAAAAGACCGATTAACACTTTCTTTTTATCAATACGCTAAAATTACAAATCCTCAAGAATTTAGAGACCACTTATTTTTAACCTGGAACGCATTAGATGTTCTTGGCCGAATATATGTGGCTACAGAAGGTATCAACGGACAATTATCTTTGCCAGCAGATCAATTTGAAGCTTTTAAAACCCATTTAGATACGATCGACTTTTTAAACGGAATACGTTTAAATGTTGCCATAGAGCAAGACAATATGTCTTTTTTAAAACTGAAAGTAAAAGTTAGAAATAAGATTGTTGCAGATGGTTTAAATGATGATACTTTTGATGTAAGAAATAAAGGGATTCATGTTGGTGCAGACCAATTCAATCAACTTATTGAAGATGAGAATACGGTTTTAGTAGATATGCGAAACCATTACGAAAGTGAAATAGGTCATTTTAAAAATGCAGTAACTCCAGATGTAGATACGTTTAGAGAATCTTTAGATATTATTGAAGCAGATTTAAAAGCACATAAAGAAGACAAAAACCTTGTTATGTATTGTACAGGCGGCATACGTTGTGAAAAAGCTTCCGCTTATTTTAAACACAAAGGTTTTAAAAATGTATATCAGTTAGAAGGCGGAATTATAGAATACACACGTCAGATAAATGATGAAGGATTAGAGAATAAATTCATTGGAAAAAACTTTGTTTTCGATGAAAGAAGAGCAGAGAAAATAAGTGATGATGTGATTGCAAAATGCCATCAATGTGGGGATGCTTTCGATATACATACCAATTGTGCAAATGATGCTTGCCATTTACTTTTCATCCAATGCGATGCATGTAAAGCCGAAATGGATAACTGCTGCTCTACAACTTGTCAAGAAATTCATGTGCTTCCTTTTGAAGAACAAAAAGCATTGCGAAAAGGACAAGCAAATAGTAACGATATATTTAAAAAAGGAAGAGCAGATCACTTACCTTACAAAAAAGATTTAAGGAACATTTTTGAATCCTTACCAAACAAGAAGTAAATGGATATTTACAAGCTATTACAACTAAACCGAAAGATAAAAAGTCATCGAATTAAATTCTTTGGTCTTTGGCTGTTGCATAAATTCAACAGACGCTATCTAGCAGTAAATTTAGATCCTGTAATGGCTTGTAATTTACGTTGTAAAATGTGCTATTTTACAGATGCAGATTATGTAAAAACCTTAAAAGGCCAATTTAAAAATGAAGAGTTAGAGCAGGTAGCAAAAACGATTTTTAAACGCGCTATAAAATTACAAATTGGTTGTGGTACCGAGCCAACACTTTATAAAAACTTACCAGAAATTGTAAAACTTGGTAAGCAATATGGCGTGCCTTATATTTCTGTAACTACCAATGCAAATTTGCTGGATGAAGAAAAAATTGAAGCGCTATTAGAAGCAGGGCTTAATGAGTTTACTATTTCGTTGCATGGTGTTACCAAAGAAAGTTATGAAGGTTTTATGAAAAAATCGAGTTATGAGAAATTTCATAATGCATTTAACGCTTTTCAGAAACTAAAAAGTAAATACGATTTTAAAGTCCGAATTAATTACACCTTTAACAAAGACAATTTTTACGAATTAACAGAGCTCTTTCATCACTTTAGCGGTAAAAGTTTCGATATCCTTCAAATTCGTCCTATTAGAAAAATTGGTAATACCGAGTATAATGATTTCGATTTAGAGAGTCTTCGTGTAGATTATCCGAAACTTATCACACAAATTCGAGACAATTGTAAAGCCAATAATATTACACTTTTAGCTTCCAACGAAATTCCTAAAAAAACACAAATAAATAACTCTAGTTTAATTTTTGACTATACATTTTGCTATGTTTCTCCTAATCAATTCTGGAAAGAAGGTTTTAATTGGAAAGAAGAAAGCTTCAATAGCTATTCCGAAAGAATAGGCTGGAGCAAGCAATTGTATGCTAATATTTTTAAGTCGGAAACCGAATTAAAATCGCTTAGCAATCGATTAAATTATGAAGTAGAGTTTAATTAAAATACTACTCTTTTATAATTTTAAAGGTTTTCTTTTGGTTAGCATCATTTTCAAGGCTTAAAAAATACATACCATTAGAAAGATCTCCTAAACTCATTTTTCGTATTCCTTGAGAAACGTTCTGTATTGTTTTAATGCGTTTACCTTGTATATCTATTAATTGTGCTTTTGTAATAGGATTGCTAGATGAAATATTAATATAATCTTTGGTAGGATTAGGGTAAATAGAAACGGCTTGTAATTCGTTTTCATCGACACTTAAGGTTTGAATATTAAAAAGGTGCGTAACGGTTTGTCCTTCGTAGCTGACTTCCCATTTCCATTCGCCAACGGTATCAAAAGAATTAAAATACCAGTAGTAATACCAAGAAGAACTTGTTGTACTAGTATTAAAAGAAGTACTGTAAAAAACAGAATTATTTGGTCTTAAAATCTGTATACCTAAATTGGTTCCTGCAACTTGATCTCTTAAAAAAGCAGTTAAATAAACGGTGTCTCCTAATTCAAAAGCATTACTTTCATAAGTGGTTTCTGTGGTCGGACAAGTTGGAAACACAATAGGATTATCACTATGTGTTAGTGCAGCATTTATATTTGAATTGCTATACGGTTTTTGGTTTAGCCACCAAGAGTCTGTATTTAAACTATTACATGTTCCGTAATATGGATCTACTAATTGGGTATAACTCGCATTTGTGTACACTTCAAAATGTAAATGTGGTCCTGTAGAGTTTCCCGAGCTACCAACAGTTCCAAGAACTTCTCCTGTGGTTACCATGTCTCCCACCGTTTTTGTGGTTACCGATCCGTTTTTCATATGTCCATACCAGGCAACACTGCCATCGCTATGTTGCACGTAAACCGCATTCCATTGGTTACTATTAAAGCCACAACTTCTATCAAACTGGCCATCTCCTTTTGCAATAATTTGTCCGCTTGCAGCTGCAATAATTTCTGTTTGGCTATCATCCATTTGTTTCCAACTAAAAGGCCATAGATAAATATCGATACCTTGATGGTTATATCCAGAAGCGGTATCATAGGTTTGCGAGCCACAATTATAATCTAATAACTGACTAGGAAATGCGGTATTATGATCTACATAACCCGAAATAGCCCAGGTCGCATTATAATCAAAACCAGTTGCTTGTTGTATAGGCCAATTAAATAAAACATGGCCACCAGCTTTGTTTGTTTCCTTAAAGGCGAGTTTGTTTTCTTGTTTTAAAACATTTAGACTTTCCTTTAAAGATGTTTTAATATTTTCTCTTTGTTCTAATGTTAGGCAAGTAGTTTTGGTTGCATTGAAGCGGTATTCTCCTCCGTTTATTTTTTGAAAAGATTCTTGTGCATGTACCGTGATTAGAAATCCGAATACAGCAAGTAGAGCGATAGAGGTTTTAGTAATTTTTTTCATAATATGAATAGCTTTAAGGGTTATCGAAATAACTTAAAAAACGAATTGTAATGTGTTTGCTATTAGAATATTAGGAAGTATAAAGATACAATTTTTTTATAATATTCAGTTTTATAAATTTACTAGCTTTTTAACTTAATAAATAATATTATCTTTACATTCCAAAGTAGGACTTTGGTTTGTCATTTCTATGTAAGTAGAAATCTTTAAAAAAGAAACTATTTTTTATTAATCTTCTTCTGAAAAAAGAATGTTTTTCAGAATCAATATATACACTTTATGGCTTGTGGAACTTGTTCAACAGGAAAAGATGGCCAACCAAAAGGCTGCAAAAGTAACGGAACATGTGGAACAGATAGTTGTAACAAACTCACTGTTTTTGATTGGTTAGCAAACATGTCACTTCCAAACGGAGAAAAACCTTTTGATTGGGTGGAGGTTCGTTTTAAAAACGGAAGAAAAGAATACTACAAAAACACAGAAAACCTAACCTTAGCAATTGGTGACGTTGTTGCAACACAGGAGCAATCTGGTCATGATATTGGTATGGCAACACTTACCGGAGAATTGGTAAGAGTACAAATGAAACGTAAAAAAGTTTCTGAAAAACCAGAAACAGTTTTAAAAATATACAGAAAAGCATCACAAAAAGATATCGATATTTGGTCTGAAGCTCGGGATAGAGAAGACGCAATGAAGGTGAAAGCACGCCAATTTGCAATAGAGCTAAAATTGAAAATGAAGATTTCAGATATCGAATTTCAAGGGGATGCAAGTAAAGCTACTTTTTATTATACAGCAGAAGAACGCGTAGACTTTAGAGAGCTTATTAAACTTTTTGCAAGAGAGTTTAGAACTAGAATAGAAATGAAACAAGTTGGCTTTAGACAAGAAGCTGCAAGACTTGGTGGTATTGGCTCTTGTGGTCGTGAGTTATGTTGCTCTACTTGGTTAACCGATTTTCGTTCGGTAAGTACCTCTGCTGCGCGTTACCAACAATTATCTTTAAATCCGCAAAAATTAGCAGGACAATGTGGTAAACTAAAATGCTGTTTAAACTATGAATTAGATAGTTATTTGGATGCTTTAAAAACGCTTCCAAAACCGGAAATAAAATTATACACTAAAAAAGGAACTGCTGTTTGTCAAAAAACAGATATTTTTCAAGGGCATTTATGGTATGCTTATGAAGGCGAATGGATGAATTGGCATAAGATTACTAAAGATCAAGCCAATGAAATTATTGCAATAAATAAGAATAAAGAAAAGATAGAAAGTCTAGAAGAATACGCTTTAGAACTGGTAGAAGATACTAAAACAGAGTTTGAAAACGTTGTTGGTCAAGATAGTTTAACACGTTTTGATAGTCCAAAAGGCAATAAAAAACGTAAAAACAATAAGAGAAGAGTAAAACCTCAAAATAGTACCAACAATACAACTACCAATAAACCAAACAAACCAAATACCAATAAGCCCCGTAATACGAATAAAACGAGTACTACGAATAAAAGCAATACCCCAAATAAAGCGGGTAATGCGAACAAAAGTAATAACACGAACAAGGCAGCTAATGCCAACAAAAGCAATAAAACTAGCAATACCAACAAAACTAGAAATCCCAATAAAAACAGTAATACCAACAAAACGAACGATGCGAAATAGTATTTCTCTACTACTTTTTTTTCTTTCTCTATTTTTTGTGTCTTGTGATGCTAATGGTGTTTTTGATACCTATCAAACAATACCGAACGAATGGAATAAAGAAGCTTTAGTAACGTTTAAAGTACAGGCGCCAGATTCTATAAACAAATATAATTTGTTTGTAAACCTGCGAAACAATCAAGAATACAAATACAATAACTTGTATTTAATAGTAGAAATGAATTTTCCGCATGGAAAAACTGTTAAAGACACGTTAGAATATAAAATGGCAAAACCAAATGGTGCCTTTTTAGGTTCCGGTTTTTCTAGCATTAAAGAAAATAAATTGTGGTATAAAGAAAATTTTACTTTTACAGAAACCGGAGAATACCAAATAAACATACAACATGCCATGCGTGAAAACGGAAAAGTGAATGGTGTTATAGATTTAGAAGGTGTAACCGATGTGGGATTTAGAGTAGAAAAACAAATTAAATAAATTAGTAGGCAAGGTTTTAAACCTTGTAGTTTTAAAAATATGGCAAAGAAACAAGCGAAAAAACATGCAGCAACACAAGATTTTACAAAATACGTTCGTTTATTTTGGAAACTTTTTTTAGGTGGTGTTTTGGCATTCATCTTATTGTTTGTATTAACATCTATGTTTGGAGATTTACCTGATCACACCATCTTAGAAAATCCTAAAACCAACCTAGCGACAGAGATTATTTCTTCTGACGGAAAAACCTTAGGTAAATTCTATTTTAATGATAATAGAACACCAGTAAGTTATGATGAACTGCCGCAGCATTTAGTAGATGCTTTAATAGCAACAGAAGATGCGCGTTTTCATGAACATTCGGGTATTGATGCAAGAGGTACACTAAGAGCAATTGTAAAACTAGGAAAAGGCGGTGGAGCGAGTACCATTTCACAACAATTAGCAAAACAATTATTTCATGGGGAAGGATCTAAAAACACGATCGCTCGTATTTTACAAAAAGCAAAAGAATGGATTATAGCAATTCGTTTAGAGAGACAATACACCAAAGAAGAGATTATAGCGCAATATTTTAATATTTATGATTTTGGAAACAATGGCGATGGAATTCGTTCTGCTTCCAGAATTTATTTTGGTAAAGAACCAATGGAGTTAGATATAAAGGAATCTGCCATGTTGGTTGGTATGTTTAAAAATTCTTCATTGTATAATCCGAGACCAGAACGTAATCCTGTTGGCGTAAGAAATAGACGTAATGTGGTTTTAGCGCAAATGGAAAAATATGATTTTATAAACGAAAAATTAAAAGACTCGCTTCAAAAATTAGACTTAGGTTTACGTTATTCACCAGAATCCCATCGCGAAGGAACAGCGACTTATTTTAGAGAATATCTTCGTGCTTTTATGAAAGATTGGACAAACGAAAAAGGCAATAGAAAACCAGATGGTACAAAATACAACATCAATAGTGATGGATTAAAAGTGTACACTACAATAGATTCTAGAATGCAATTATATGCCGAAGATGCGGTAGGTAAACACATGCCAAGATTGCAAGCCGAATTTTTTCATCAAAACACACCAAAAAGAAATCCAACAGCGCCATTTTTAGATCTTACTAGAGGTGCAGTAGATTCTTTATTGCAAAATGCAATGAGCAGAGGAGAGCGTTGGAGAATATTAAAAAAAGAAGGAAAATCGGAAAAAGAAATAAGAGCATCGTTTGATAAGCCTACCAAAATGACTGTTTTTTCATGGAAAGATGGTAAAGCTTCTGAAGTAGACACTATTATGAAGCCTATAGATTCTATGCGCTATTATAAATCTTTTTTACACACAGGAATGATGTCTATGAATCCGCAAACAGGACATGTAAAAGCGTGGGTTGGTGGTATAAACTATAAATATTTTCAATACGATCACGTAAAACAAGGAAAACGTCAAGTTGGTTCTACTTTTAAACCTTTTATTTACGCAACAGCTATAGATCAATTGCATCTTTCGCCTTGTGATGAGTTACCAAATACACAAATTACTATAGAAGCGAATAAATTCGGTAATCCAGAACCTTGGACGCCAAGGAATTCGGATAATAAATACGGAGGTACACGAACACTAAAAAATGCTTTAGCAAACTCCATAAATACGATTACTGCACGTTTAATGGATAAGGTTGGTCCGCAACCAGTTGTAGATTTAGTTAAAAAATTAGGAGTAGAATCTGAAGTACTTCCAGTTCCTTCGATAGCATTAGGTACTCCAGATTTAAGTGTCTATGAAATGGTTGGTGCTTATTCGGCTTTTGCAAATCAAGGGGTGTATACGAAACCAGTAATGGTAACGCATATTGAAGATAAAAACGGAACTATTTTATACCAATTCACACCAGAATCGCGGGATGTACTAAGTGAAGAAGTTGCTTATGTAACCGTAAACTTAATGCAGGGTGTAACACAATCTGGATCTGGAGCAAGATTAAGAACTAGAGGAGCAGATGCCTATAGAAAAGATTATAAAGAGATTATCACTGGTTATCCTTATGAGTTTAAAAACCCGATAGCAGGAAAAACGGGAACCACACAAAACCAAAGTGATGGATGGTTTATGGGAATGGTTCCAAACCTAGTTACAGGAGTTTGGGTTGGAGCAGAAGATAGAGCGGCTCATTTTGCTTCTATTACGTACGGACAAGGAGCAGCAATGGCATTGCCAATTTGGGGAATGTACATGCGAAGCTGTTATGAAAATGAAGAACTTGAAATTTCTAAAGGCGATTTTGAAAGACCGAAAAATTTATCTATTGCAGTAGATTGTGATAATTATAAACAAAATAAAGATGCAAATTCCGATGCTCCTGGTGAAGATGTACCAGAAGATTTAGACTTCTAATTCCTCCGGAAATGGGAAATCTCATTATTAAATCGTGAAATTTTAAAACAAACAACTCCTTCCTTTTTTTTAGGGAAGGAGTTGTTTGTTTAGATAGAAATTAAAGACGGAAGGGTTTGTGTAAAAATAAACAAAGCGAATTTTAGTTTTCTTGTCATTCTGAGCGTAGTCGAAGAATCTCACATAAATTCAAAGCCATTCAGAAAAGAATGTTTTTTTTAACACAAAAACGCCATATAAAAAAAAACAGATATTTATATATTCTTGTTTTTCTGTTGAGGTCTATGTAGACAATATTTACCAATATTATTAAATTGTATAGAAAACAATCGCGTAGAATATTTTCTATAAAAACTTGTAATATTACTTTTTATTACTTAAGTTTGATATGTCAGAAGTAAAAGTTTAAATCAAAGCCGATTAAATGATTACTAAAGGCATCAAGATTAATCTTTAACTAGTGCTAGTTTTTAATTAGACAATTTATTTTGTCATTGCTGCGAAGGCAGGAATCTACTCCCTTAAGAATTAAATAGTGTTATTAAAATAAAAGGCTTGTTATTTTAATGTACTTCGGCTTACACATTTTTCGGCTTTAAAATTCGGCTTAATTTTTATTAACCAACCAGTTTTAAAAAATTCAACTGGTTTAAAATTTAAGAATTATGAAAAAAATAATTAGTTTTATTGGTGTTTTTATGTTGTTTACAACATTTAATGCCAACGCAGTCCATACTAAAGAAATTAGCGAGTATACATTATTGAAAGAACAACAAAGTTGCTTCTCTTTTTATCATGGGCTTTTCCATGAATATTATGGAGGTATTAATATTGGTAATGTTGGCGACTTTAATAATCTTGTATCACAATGTCAAGCTTTATTCGAATAAAATGAGCTATACCTATTTACATTATTTTACTTTAAAGATAGTTTTGTGTATGTTTTTTTGGGTTTCAATACCAAATTTATATGCACAAACTTCTTATAAGGTAACTTATAATATTTCAGAAATTAAACTTCAGGGTTCTATTGATAATTTAGATGAAAAAGGTAAACGTATTACTAAACAGGTTTCAGACAAAGCAAAAGATGTGCATTATACGCTGATATCAAATAAAGATAATTCTTATTTTGAGTTAGAAAATACATTAAGAAAAGAAAGCGATTCACCACTCGATGACATGCTGTCAAGAATGGCAAAAAGGTTTCCTTCTTTTAATAAAAAAGTATATACAAATCATAATGAAAACACCATTGTTTTTGTTAGGAATTTAATGAATCAAGATTTTTTGGTTGAAAGAGATTGTTCTAATTTTAATTGGATTATTAAGGGAGAGTCAAAAAGCATTCTTGGTTTAGTAGCAAAGAAAGCTGAAGGAAATTATTATGATCCAGTGACAGAAGAGGAATTAAAAGTGGAAGCTTGGTTTGTTCCTTCAATACCTTTGCAGTCTGGTCCAGATATTTTTAATGGACTTCCAGGGTTAATTGCAGAAGTTAATTTAAAAGGAGCTGTAGTGTCAGTACTAAGTATTGAACCTAATATGATTTTGAAAACAGAAGAAATGGATACAGCAAAAGCAATGACACAAGAGGAATATGAGAGTTTATTAAAGAGTTTAACAAAAAAGTATATGGAGAATTAATAAAGTATTAAAAAAAGTTTTTAATACTTTTTCGGCTTTATTTTATTAACCAACCAGTAAAAACAAACTGGTTTAAAATTTTAGAATAATGAGGTTTTTTTTTATAAGTTTTGCTTTTTCCTCAATATAAGTGCCCAAAATACCATTGTAGATTACACTGTTAAAATATACAAAGAAGATAGAAATTCAATGGATGATGTCTTAGATACTTTTGTATTTAAATTATTTATCAATGAAACAGAAAGTCTTTTTAAACTAGAAGAAGATTTACGTGTAAAAGATGAATTAGAATATAAACTAGCTAGGGCAATTATAATTGATGGGTACAAGAATACTATGTTGATAAAACCAATAAGAAGATTATTACAAGAAAGGAATTTGCTAATCATTTTTTCTTAATAGAATCCGAATTAAGTAATTATGATTGGAAAATAACAAATGAAATAAAAACTATTGAAAATTTCACTTGTTATAAGGCAACAAGAATTACACAGAGTACACTTCCTAAAAACCAAAAAAAAGTAGATGTAGTAATTACAGCATGGTTTTGTCCAAAATTAAGTTATTCTTCTGGTCCAATTGGCAATTATGGTTTACCTGGTGTGATACTTCAGTTAAACAATGGAAATAAAATAGTGTATTATGCAAAGAAAATTGAAATTACTGAAAATAATTTAGCTATTGAAATACCTAGCAAAGGAGATAAGGTAAGTGAAAAAAAAATTAATGAAATTGTTAGAGAATTTGTTGATAGGTAAAGTTAGTTTTATTGCACTTTCACTAAAAATCCTAATTTTTATAGTAGGGTTTTCTTGTTATTCCCAAAAGACTACCATACAAGGTAAAATTACAGATACTTTACAAACTTCTTTAAGCAATGCAAACATTCTAGCAGTTCCAGAAGCAGAAAATTCAGAAATACGTTTTGCTATTACAAACCAGCAAGGAGAATACAAATTAAAATTAGAACAAAATAACATTTATAAAATAACGGTGAGTTATTTCGGTTTTTTACCAGAAAATTTAACAGTAAATACAAAAGCAGATAACCTAACGCATAATTTTACATTACAAGAAAATCCAGATCAATTAGATGAAGTAATTTTAAATTATACACCTCCTGTAATTATTAAAAAAGACACAACCATTTATAGTGTAGATAAATTTACAACAGGAGAAGAACGAAAACTAAAAGATGTTCTTAAAAAATTACCAGGTGTAGAAGTAGATAGGCAAGGTAATGTTACTGTACAAGGTAAAAGAGTAACCAGAGTATTGGTAGAAGACAAAACCTTTTTTAATGGCAATAGCAAATTGGCAGTAAAAAATATACCTGCAGACGCAGTAGATGAAGTTGTGGTTTTAGATAATTATAATGAAGTTGCCATGCTTAAAGACCTGCAAGATAGTGAAGATATGGCATTAAACATTAAGCTTAAAGAAGACAAGAAAAAGTTTGCCTTTGGTGATGTGGAGTTTGGTGCAGGAATTAAAGAACGTTATGTGGTACATCCAAATCTATTTTATTATAGCCCAGAAACGAATGTTAACTTTATAGGAGATCTAAACAATACAGGAGTAAAAAGCTTTTCATTTAGAGATTATTTAGAATTTGAAGGCGGATTTGGTAAACTAATAAGTGATGTTTCTAGCTATTTTAATTTATTTAATAGTGACTTTGCAAAATATTTAAACAACCAAGATTTTACTGCAAACACCAATCAATTTGGTGCAATAAATATTAGGCAATCTGTTAGTGATGTAACAGATATTTCTGGTTATGTAATTACTAGCAAAGCAAAAACAGAAACCCAAGACAATACTATAAATGAATATGTAATAAGTGAGGAACCATTTGTAGAAGATAGAAGCAATACTAATATGCTTAACAACTTTTTTACAATAGGCAAAATTACTATTGACTATGACCCAAGTTTTGAAGAAGATCTTGCTTATAACAGCTTTTTTAAAGTTACTAATAATGATAGTCATGGTTTAATAAATACCATAAACCCAACCCAAAACAATAACATCACTACAAAAACAGATATTAAAAGCTTAAGTCTGAAACAAAATATAAGCTACAGCAGAAAGTTAAGTAAAGACCATACAGCAACATTAGAAGCAACGTATAGTTTTCAAAATGACAAACCAATAACCAATTGGCTAACCAATCAAGAAATTCTGCAAGGTTTAATTCCTTTACAAGAAGATGAAGTTTATAACATTTTACAAACTAAAAAAATAAAATCGCATACTATAAGTGCTATTGTAAAAGACTATTGGGTTTTAAATAACTTTAATCATTTATATACAAGTATTGGTGTTAATACTAATTTTAATGACTTTTATACGCAAGAAGAGCAGTTATTTAGCAATTCAAGTAGCAATAATTTTTCAAATGCAGGATTTGGTAATGATTTTAAATATGCTATAATAAATACTTTTGTCGGTTTAGAATATAAATTTCAAATAGGAATAGCCACTTTTAAACCTGCTTTATATTATCATTTTTATTCATGGAACACGCAACAGGAGGAAAGTAAAAACTCAAATAATAAAGCGATTTTATTACCTCAATTTACAACTAAAATAGAATTTAGTAATAGCGAAAAAATAAATTTTAAATATAACTTAAATGCAAATTTTGCTAGTATAAAGCAACTAGCAAATAATTTTATACTCTCTAGCTTTAATAGTGTTTATAAAGGAAACCCAACTCTTGAAAATCAACTATATCATTCTGCTAGTTTGAGTTATTATAAGTTTAGCTTATTTAAAAACTTAAATATTAACGCAAATACTACATTTAATAAACGTGTAAAATCTTATAAAAAGGCAACCCAATTACAAGGCATTGAGCAGTTTAGCACATCAATTCTTTTTGAAGAACCTGAGCAAAATTGGACCTTAAACGGAAGCATTGCTAAAAAGATTCATAAAATTAGATACAAATTTAAAAGTAGTTATTCTTATAATGATTTTTATCAAATATTAAACGAAGCAACTAATAAAAATATTTCTAAAAATATCAATACAACCATAAGTGCAGAAACTTTCTTTAAAAATTTCCCAAATATTGAAATAGGTTACTCTAAAGATTTTAATACCTATAAATATTTAACCAATAAAACAAAATTTGAAAACGATGACTTTTTTGTAAATCTTGAATATGACTTTTTAAAGGACTTTATCTTTAAAGCAGATTACAGTTTAAGTAATTATCAGAACAAGAATATCCATGCTAAAAACCGTTTTGAAAACGCTAATGCTTCTTTGTTTTACCAAAAAGAAGATAGCCCTTGGGGTTTTGAGGTTTCAGCAAACAATATTTTTGATACAAAATTTAAACAACAAAATTCATTTTCAAATTTTTTGATAAGTGATGGTAGAACCTTTATTCTTCCAA
>JAGPUY010000055.1 GCA_018067265.1 Oceanihabitans sp.
TGTAATTCAATAAGTTTTCCATCTTTTAATAAGGCAAAATCAACGTGGTTGGAACTAGATCTAATGATCAATTCTTTATCCATTTTGTTAATTTTTATCCATACGCTCTAGTTACGAGTTATAAGTTATAGGTTGAAATTCTTTTTAGAATAACGACCAGCAACTAAGAACCAATAACCAAATTATACAGATGGATTATACATTATTTTTCTAATCATAGTTAAAGCTATCTATTAGCTTTAACTATGATTAGAAATCACAGGGTTTTTAAATCCGTGGAGTTCAAACTACGCAAGGTAATACGTGTTTTTATAGAACTCATTTCAAAGAACGTTTGCTATAAACCAAAAAAGTAGCTATTAACTACTTTTTCAATCTATTTCTTCTTTTTGTGACGATTAGCGCGTCTTCTTTTTTTACGCTTATGCGTAGCAACCTTGTGTCTTTTGCGTTTTTTACCACTTGGCATAAGTTTGATCTTTTTTAAATTAATATTATTTTAGCGTCTTACTTAACGTCTACATTTGTTTTCACTCCTTCTACAAATACTTTAGCAGGTTTAAATGCTGGAATATTATGAGCAGGTATTTTTATAGTTGTATTCTTAGAAATATTTCTACCCGTTTTTTCAGCTCTTGTCTTAATGATGAAGCTTCCAAATCCTCTTAAGTATACATTATCTCCACCTTCTAAAGAAGTTTTTACTTCTTCCATAAAAGTTTCAACTGTTGCTTGAACATCTCCTTTTTCAATTCCTAATTTCTCAGAAATTTTTGCTACTAAATCAGCCTTAGTCATTCTCTATTATTTTTAATTATTGTAATCAGTTATTAAGGGATGCAAATATAGGAATTTAAATTTCAATATTTCAAACCTAATTCACTTAAATTTAACCTAATAAACGTTTATTTTTGCACTTACTATATATAATAAATGACTATAAACAAAACTTTAACATATTGGTATTCAGTAAATAAGAGGGATTTACCATGGCGAAGAACTAAGGATCCGTACTTTATATGGATGTCTGAAATTATTTTACAGCAAACAAAAGTGGATCAAGGATTACCTTATTATGAAGCTTTTGTTACTAATTTTCCAACAATTTTTGACCTTGCGAGTGCAAAGGAGAGCGATGTTTTAAAATTATGGCAGGGTTTAGGCTATTATTCAAGAGCTAGAAACTTACATGCAACTGCAAAATATATAGTGGATGAACTTCACGGTGACTTTCCAAATAACTATAAAGATTTATTAAAACTTAAAGGTGTAGGTGATTATACCGCAAGCGCTATTGCTTCTATTTGTTTTAATGAGGTTTGTGCGGTTGTAGATGGTAATGTATATCGCGCATTTTCTAGATATTTTGGAATTGCTACACCTATTAATAGTACCCAAGGTCAAAAAGAGTTTAAAGCATTAGCGCAAAAATTAATAGATAAAGAAGATCCTGCAGAATTTAATCAGGCAATTATGGAGTTTGGAGCTAGGCAGTGCAAACCTAAAAATCCAGATTGTACGGTTTGTCCGCTACATAATGGTTGTGTTGCTTTACAGAAAAACCGAATTACAGAGTTACCAGTCAAGAAGAAAAACCTAAAGCCTAAAACAAAACATTTTAATTTTTTAGTATTTGTTTCCAACGATAAAAAAACCATTTTAGAAAAAAGAGAAGGAAAAGGTATTTGGCAAAATCTGTATCAGTTTCCTTTAATAGAGAGTAAAGCAAGTCTCGATTTTAATGCGATGACTTCGCAATTAAAAAAGCATGATTTAATAAGTGCTTCTTCCTATAATCTATCCTTATATAATGAAGTGGCAATTATTCATAAATTATCCCATCAACATTTGCATACTAAATTTTGGATTATAGAAACAGATACGCTTAGTATTCAGGGCGTTTCTATAAATGAAATAATAGATTATCCTGTTCCTGTGTTGCTTTCTAACTTTATGGAAGCTTTTGATTTTTAAAAAGGGATATCTTAATTTGGATATAAAATGGCGAGTTAAAGGTGTCCTTTTTTTTAAATTTAAAACAAACAATCGGGCATCCATTATTGGATGATTCCATAGGTATTAGTCTATATCATATTTTTTTATTAATTTTAAGTTTATCAATTGCAAAAGCGTAATTTTGTCGAACATTAAAAACAAGATATCATGTCAGGTACGTTAAATAAAGTAATGCTAATTGGGCATTTAGGAGATGAAGTGAAAATGCATTATTTTGAAGGTGGTGGCTGTGTTGGCCGTTTTCCTCTTGCAACGAATGAAACCTATACCAACAAGCAAACGAATGAGCGTGTTACCAATACCGAATGGCATAATATTGTGGTACGTAATAAAGGTGCCGAAATTTGTGAAAAATATTTAAGCAAAGGCGATAAAGTATATATAGAAGGAAGGATTAAAACCAGAAAATGGCAAGATGAAGGTGGAAACGACCGTTTTTCTACAGAAATACAATGTAATGACTTTACTTTTTTAACTACAAAAAATGAAAGTGGATCTGCAAATAGTGGACAGCCACAACAACAAAAGCCACAGGCAGCACAGCCAAGTGCCAGCCAGCCAAAGGTAGAAGAAGGTAATGATGATCTACCCTTTTAACGTTAACTAAAATTATAATCCTTGGACCCTGAACCCACGAGTTTTTTACTAATAAATCTAGCTATTGATTTTTCAATTGTAAGTGGTTTTGTGCTGTTATTTGTGCTATTGCTGTGTTCTGCATTAATCTCTGGAGCAGAAGTTGCATTTTTTTCCTTAACAGATACAGATATAGAAGAAGGTTTAGAGGGGAATGCAAAGCCAATTCAGATTATTTCCTATTTATTAGAAAGACCTAAAAAACTTTTGGCAACCATTCTTGTTGCTAATAATTTTATAAATATTGCCATCGTAATTCTATTTGCTTATTTGGGTAACTTCATGTTTGAAAGTATTCATTCTTCTGCTATAAAATTTATTTTAGAAGTGGTTCTGGTTACTTTTTTAATATTGCTATTTGGTGAAATTTTACCAAAAGTATACGCGATTAGAAATAGATTAAAATTTGCCACATTTATGGCGTATCCTATACGTTTTTTAGATGTTGTTTTCTCGCCTATAAGCCTACCAATGCGAAGCATAACGCTAGCCATCAATAATAAATTTGGGAAACAAAAATCGAACCTTAGTGTAGATCAGCTTTCACAAGCGCTAGAGTTGGCAAGTGATGAAGATACTACTAAAGAAGAACAAAAAATACTGCAAGGTATTGTCTCTTTTGGTAATACAGATACCAAGCAGGTGATGCGACCAAGAATAGATATTTTTGCATTAAATGTAGAACAAAAATATGCAGATATAATTACTGAAATCATTAAAAATGGCTATTCTAGAATTCCTGTATATAAAGATAATATAGATACGGTTGTTGGCGTTTTATACGTTAAAGATTTGTTGCCTTTTATAGATAGGAAGCAATTGGACTGGAAAACCCTATTACGCGAACCATTCTTTGTGCCTGAAAATAAAAAGCTAGACGATTTAATGGCAGAGTTTCAAGAGAAGAAAGTGCATTTAGCTGTTGTTGTCGATGAATATGGCGGTACTTCCGGACTTATTTCTTTAGAAGATATTATTGAAGAAATTGTTGGAGATATTAGCGATGAGTTTGATGATGAAGGATTGGTGTATTCTAAATTAGATGATAAAAATTATGTCTTTGAAGGAAAAACGGCGTTAAAAGATTTTTATAAAGTCATCCGCTTAGACCAGCAAGATATTTTTGAAAACAAAAAGGGAGAAGCAGAAACGATAGCCGGTTTTGTTTTAGAGATTTCTAGAAGTTTCCCAAAAACGAATAGTAAAATACTTTTTCAAGATTATATCTTTACTATTGAAGCATTAGATAAAAAACGAATAATACGCGTAAAAGTTACCATTCCTTAATATAGATTAGAACACTGAATACGACTTACTTTATGATATATAAACCAAAACATAATAACTTATTAATAAGTTTAATTATCGTAATCTGTTTTTTTGCAATTTCCTGCGGAAACGAAATAACACCCAAACCAGAAGCGAAACTACGATTAGAATATCCAGAGCCTAATTATGTAGCAACGCATTTAAATATGCCTTTTGCTTTCGAAAAAAACGCATTAGCAACCAATGTGAAAACAAGAAAGTTAAATGGAGAGGATAGTTATGGTGTGAACTTAGAGTATCCATCTTTAAAAGGAACCATTTACTTAACGTATAAATCTATAAATAAAAGCGAAGAGAAATTGATTTCATATTTGCGAGATGCTCAAAATTTCACCCAAGAACACACGCAGAAAGCAGATGAAATATTTAGTGATTTATTTGAAAACCCTAAAAACAAGGTCTACGGCATGTTTTATGAAGTTGGCGGTAACGCTGCGTCACAATCGCAATTTTATGTAACCGATAGTACGGATCATTTTTTAACAGGTTCTTTATACTTTTATACAAAACCTAATTTCGATTCCATACTTCCAGCGGCAAGCTATTTAAAAAACGATATTAAACATATCATGGAAAGTATTATTTGGAAATAAAAAAAGCTTCTCATAGAGAAGCTTTTTTTTATATTAATAATGTGTAATTAAGC
>JAGPUY010000085.1 GCA_018067265.1 Oceanihabitans sp.
TTGGAAACCTACATTATTGTATTCCTTAAAACATACACAACTTAGTTTTATGAAATTCACTGCGCAGCGAATAAAAAGAGATTTAGAAGAAAATCATGCTAATGTTTTACGCCTTTTTTTAGTGGAGGCAAAAGATAGAAATTATCAGTTTTGGAAACGAAATCCTTTATGTGTTGATCTTTATAATAATCAAATTATTGAACAAAAATTAAAGTATATACATCAAAATCCAGTAAAGGCAAGAATGTGCGAAAACACTGAAGATTATAAATATTCGTCGGCAAAATTTTATAAAGAATTAGGCGATGAATTTGAGGTTTTGACAGATTATAGATGATTTTAAAAGGAGTTCTTTATATGTTTTGAGCCACTGTTGGTAGTGATGTCTAGTAGTTATAAGAGAAGTCTTTAATAAAGAGTAATATGATCTTATATAAGTTTGTTGGTGAAAAACACCAACAAAGGCAGAAATGATTCTTGTGGATTGGAGTTGCTGAATTGTTACTGCCACTGTTGGTGTTCCTCATCAACATTTAAAACCTTAATTCTTCAAGTTCTTAATTACCGAAAACGCCTTATCCACCACATGATCTTCTACTAAAACCGTAAATTCGTTGGTGGTAGAAACCACTTCGTAAATCGGAATGTTCTCCCAAGCTAAACGCTTAAAAATCTGATAATATAAACCAGATATTTTCGAATTGTCTTTAGGTAAGCGTACGCTAATTGCCGATAAACCTTCCTGCAATCCAATCTGGTTTTCGTGAGTAAAACATTTTACAAGAGCTTTCTTTTCTGAGCTGGAAATAATAATATTACTCTCATAAATTCCTCTTGTAAAGGCGTAAAATATATCTTTATTCGTTTCTACTTGTTCCAAAATCTTCGAGTGACTTTGTATTAAGGTTTCCGAATTTTGAAACGTGAAATCCGTCAGATTAGAACGGACCGTAATATCTCCTAATTTTTGTAACGTGCTTTTTAATTTTAAAGAATGACGTAAAGTGTTTGGCGTATTGTATCTGCGCAAAGCCATCATTATCGCTCCAGATTTTACTGGCTTTCCTAATAAAGCGCTTATTGGCGTATTTAATTCTTCGGCTAAAGCAGAATAGTTAATAATACTTCTAGACAAGGCTTCTTCTAAAAAAGGTTGTGTGATTAATATGTCTTCTACACAAGATGCAATCGTTTTCATAAATGATACTGTATATATTTTGGTCCTTTGTCATGCCGCACGAGATGCGAAATTAAATAATTTGTTAATTATTTAACAATTTGTGTAAAAGTAGTATAATTTTTTCATTTTTATGGTTAGTAACAACGTACTAAGTAGTTTTACACTATAAAATAGTTAAGATTATGTTGGTATTAAAATTTGGAGGTACATCTGTTGGGTCTATAGAAAATATGATGCATGTAAAAGATATCATTAATAACGGACAACAAAAAGTGGTGGTTTTGTCTGCAATGTCGGGCACGACAAATGCATTGGTTGCCATTTCAGAGTACATAAATAATAAAAATATAGACGAGGCTCTTATTGTAATTGATGCTTTAAGAAATAACTATAGTAAAACCATTACGTCTTTACTGAGCGATACCGTTTTAAATACCGAAGTTTCTGCCTATGTAAATGCAATTTTTGATGGTTTAGAAACCTTGGTGAACAAGCCTTATTCTATCTTATTATATAACGAAATTGTGGCGCAAGGCGAATTGTTATCTACCTTTATTTTTAGTCGTTACTTACAACAAGAAAATATAAATGTAGCCTTATTACCTGCTTTAGATTTTATGCGAATTGATAAAAGCAACGAACCAGATAACTATTATATTCAGCAGAATTTAAACCGTATTATTACCGAAACTCCAGATGCAGATATTTACATCACACAAGGTTTTATTAGTCGTGATGCCGAAGGAAATATTGCCAACTTACAACGTGGTGGAAGCGATTATACAGCAACTATTATTGGCGCTGTTTTAAAAGCGGAAGAAGTGCAAATCTGGACCGATATTGATGGATTCCATAATAACGATCCGCGTTTTGTGGAAAACACGAAGGCCATCTCTAATTTGTCTTTTGATGAATCCGCAGAGCTTGCCTATTTTGGAGCAAAAATTTTGCATCCGCAAACCGTTATGCCAGTTCGTGCCTTAGATATTCCGGTGCGATTAAAAAACACCATGTCGCCAGAATCTTACGGTACCTTAATTACCAACGAAGTACATGGCGAAGGCATTAAAGCAATTGCTGCAAAAGATAACATCACAGCAATAAAAATTAAATCGGCTAGAATGTTACTAGCACATGGTTTTTTAAAGAAAGTATTCGAGATTTTTGAACGTTACGAAACGTCTATCGATATGATTACTACTTCCGAAATTGCAGTATCGTTAACTATTGATGACACTAAGCATTTAGAAGCTATTGTGGAAGAATTGGAACGTTTTTCTATTGTTGAAGTAGATGATTTTATGAGTATTGTTTGCTTGGTTGGAAATGCTATCATTTTCCATGCAGATACACCAAACTTATTCCAGATTTTACAGGATGTGAGTGTACGTATGATTTCTTATGGCGGATCGAATAATAATATTTCGTTGTTAATTAATACTAGCGATAAAGTGGAAACCTTGAAAAAACTACAGCGTTATGTTTTTGAGAGTGATGGTGTTTTGGTTTAGGGTAGCTGCTTGGAATCCATATAAAATGTGCAGTACTCCACATGTCTTCCACCAATGGTGGTGTTTTTCATCGCTATTTGGAGTATAAACCTTGAGAGAGATAAGGAATGTGAAAAGTGTGTTTATTACCCATTATAGTTTTCTGTATGTTTTGTTGGTGGAAAACACCAACAAAGGCAAAATAGAGGATTTTAGGTCGAACTGTTTTTCTTATTTTTTCGGCCAATGGAGGTGTTTTTCACCGCCATTTAGAATACAAATACTTAGATAGATACGAGTTGTAAAAAGGGTGTTTGTTGTCTATTGTAGTTTTCTGTATGTTTTGTTGGTGGAAAACACCAACAAAGGCAAAACAGAGGTTTTTTGGGTAGAATTATTTTTATGCTTTGTCAGCCCATGGTGGTGTTTTTCACCGCCATGGAGAATACAAAGGATTAGAGAAATTTAGGTTGAAATTGGACATAAAAAAAACCTCTGAAAAGAGGCTTTTTTTATACGTATGTATGTTCTTATTTATTCATAATCTCTTCAATCTCTTCTGCTTCAATTGGTATATTTCGCATTAAATTAAATGGTTCACCCGTTTTTTGTATCACTACATCATCTTCTAAACGAATACCAAATCCTTCATCAGGAATATAAATTCCAGGCTCTACCGTAAATACCATATTGGCTTGCATTGGCTCCGTTAAAATCCCGTAGTCATGCGTGTCTAATCCCATGTGGTGGCTTGTTCCATGCATAAAGTATTTTTTATATGCTGGCCAATCTGGATTTTCGTTTTGTACATCTGCTTTGTCCAATAAACCTAAACCTAATAACTCGCTGGTCATTATTTTGCCAACTTCTTTATGGTATTCTCCCCAAAGTGCTCCAGGAACTAGTAATTTTGTAGCATCGTTTTTTACTCTTAAAACGGCGTTGTAAACTGCTTTTTGTCTGTCGTTAAATTTTCCAGAAACAGGAATGGTTCTAGTCATATCACTAGAGTAGTTTGCGTATTCTGCTCCAGCATCAATCAATATTAAATCGCCTGCTTTGCATTCTTGGTTGTTTTCTATATAATGCAACACATTCGCGTTGTTTCCAGAACCAACAATTGGTGTATATGCAAAACCTTTAGAGCGATTGTTTAAAAACTCGTGCATAAACTCTGCTTCAATATTGTATTCCATGACACCAGGTTTTACAAAACCTAAAACACGTCTAAAACCTTTGTTGGTGATTTCGCAAGCGGTTTGTATTAAATCTAATTCTATCTGGTCTTTTACCGAACGTAAACGTTGTAAAATAGGATTGCTTTTTGCTACTGCATGCGCAGGATATTTTTCTTTTAACCATTTGGTAAAACGGTCTTCGCGAGTTTCAGTTTCTACATTTGCTCTATAATGCTCATTGGTGTTTATATACACCGTTTCGCATTGCGTCATCATTTCAAACAATACTTTTTCTAAGTCTTGTAACCAATACACGGTTTTTATGCCACTAGTAGCTAAAGCGGCTTCTTTAGTTAGTTTTTCGCCTTCCCAAACGGCAATATGTTCGTTGGTTTCTTTTAAAAAAAGAACTTCTCTATGTTTTGGGTTTGGGCATTCTGGAAAAAGAACGAGAATGCTTTCTTCTTGATCTACACCGCTTAGAAAAAAGATATCTCTGTGTTGTGCAAATGGTAAAGTGCTATCTGCACTCACTGGGTAAATATCGTTAGAATTGAAAACAGCAAGACTTTTTGGCTTCATTTGAGAAGCAAAATTTTTACGATTTTTTATAAAAAGTTGGCTGTCTATTAATTTGTATTTCATTGAAAAATTGTTTTAAACTCTCTTTAGAAAAGGAGTTTTATTTTTGAATTCCGTTAAGTGTATCAAAAATAAGAAGTTTAAAATACAATTGTTATAAAAGCGTCTTAAAATATGGTTCCTTTTTTCTAATTGCTTTGTACCTTTTACATTTATAAGTATCTTCAAACTTTAAATCGCTATTATGAAAATTAGAGTCTTTTTTACGTTTTTAATATGTTTTATTCTTTCTGCGGAAGCGCAACAACCAGCAACAACTTCCAGTTTCGTTCAGAATGCTTTAAAAGAGAAACAGGCATTAATAGAAAATTCTTTAGTCAAAAATATCCCTTTTGAAAATATCGGGCCAACCATAATGAGTGGTCGCGTTGTTGATATAGAAGTAAATCCAGAAAATACCATAGAGTTTTATGTAGCCTATGCGTCTGGCGGATTATGGCATACCTTGAATAATGGTTCAACTTTTACGCCTGTTTTAGATACTGCGCAAACACAAAATATTGGAGATATTGCTGTAGATTGGAAAAACAAAACGCTTTGGGTTGGTACTGGTGAAAATAATTCTTCGCGCTCTTCGTATGCCGGAATTGGTATTCTAAAATCGAAAGACAACGGAAAAACCTGGACAAATGTAGGACTTCACGATTCACATCATATTGGTCGTATTCTTATTAATCCTAAAAATCCAGAGGAAGTAACGGTTGGGGTTATTGGGCATTTGTATTCACCAAATGCAGAACGTGGTGTTTATAAAACGATAGATGGCGGAAAAACATGGAAGCATACCCTTTTTGTAAATGATGTTAGCGGAATCATAGATTTACAACATGCACCAAATAATTACAATATCATGTTTGCTGCTGCTTGGGAACGCGATAGAAAAGCTTGGCATTTTAACGGAAACGGAAATAACTCCGCGATATATAAAAGTACAGATGCAGGAGAAACTTGGAATAAGGTTTCTACGGAAGCTAGTGGATTTCCAACAGGAAATGGTGTTGGTAGAATTGGATTGGCAATTTACGATGATAATACTATGTATGCGTTGCATGATAATCAATTCCGAAGAAAAGAAACTACTAAAAAAACAGATAAGCGTGGTTTAACGAAAGAAGATTTTAAAACCATGAGCACAAAAAATTTCTTGAATCTAGAAGATAAAAAACTAAATGGGTTTTTAAAAACGAACGGTTTTCAAGAAAAGTATCGTGCAGAAAACGTAAAGCAAATGGTACGTAGCGGCAATGTGAAACCAGCAGATGTAGCGCATTATTTAGAAGATGCTAATTCTATGTTATTTGATACTCCGGTAATTGGCGCTGAGGTGTATAAAAGTATAGATGGTGGAAAAACGTGGAACAAAACACATGACGATTTTCTAGACGATTTGTATTACAGTTATGGCTATTATTTTGGAGAAATACGTGTCGACCCTCAAGATGAAAACGGCATTTATGTTATGGGAGTGCCTATTTTAAAATCTAAGGATGGGGGAAAAACGTTTCAATCTATTAGTAAAGAAAACGTACATGCAGATCATCAAGCGCTTTGGGTAAATCCTAAAAAATCGGGTCATTTAATTAATGGTAATGATGGCGGATTAAATATGAGTTATGATGATGGGGAAAGCTGGGAGAAGCTAAACGTAAATGCTGTTGGGCAATTTTATACCATAAATGTAGATAATGAAAAACCATACAATGTATATGGCGGTTTGCAAGATAATGGCGTTTGGGTTGGAGCAAATAATGCGCCACAAGATAAGAGTTGGCAACAAAAAGGTCAGAATCCTTGGGAAAACCTAATGGGCGGTGATGGTATGCAAATTCAAATTGATTCTAGAAATGCTAATGTGGTGTATACTGGTTATCAATTTGGGAATTATTACAGAATTAATCGCGAAACCAAAGACCAGAAATACATTCAGCCAAAACATGAATTAGGAGAAAATCCGTATCGATTTAATTGGCAAACACCAATATTACTATCGCCACACAATCAAGATATTCTGTATTTAGGTGGAAATAAATTAATGCGTTCTATGCATCAAGGAGACGATTGGAAAGCAATTAGCCAAGATTTAACCAATGGTGGAAAAAAAGGAAATGTTGCCTACGGAACTTTAACAAGTATTAGCGAATCTCCTTTTAGGTTCGGACTTATTTACACCGGAAGTGATGATGGTTTGGTGTATATCACTAAAAATGGAGGCGGAAACTGGGAGAATATTTCAGCCCATTTACCAAAAGATCTTTGGGTAACGCGGGTTATCGCTTCGCGACATAAAGAAGAGCGTGTTTATGTAACTTTAAATGGCTATCGTTGGGATGATTTTAAGACCTACGTTTATGTTTCCGAAGATTATGGGAATACGTGGAAAAGCATTCGCTCTAATATTCCAATGTCGCCAGTAAATGTTATTAAAGAAGACCCTGAAAATGAAAACATACTCTATCTAGGAACCGATAATGGCGCCTATGTTACTTTTAATAAAGGAGCGAAATGGGAAGCGTTTCATAAAAATTTACCAGCAGTTGCGGTGCATGATTTGGTGATACAACCAGAAGCTAAAGATTTGCTTTTGGCAACACACGGAAGAAGTTTTTATAAAACGAACATTGCGCCGTTACAAAAAATGAATGCAGATCTTTTAAGTAAAAACACAACGCTTTTTCCTTTTGAAGATGTTAGTCATTCGGCACGTTGGGGAAGTTCTTGGAGTAAATGGTTTGATGCAAATACGCCTTTAGAAATCATTAAATTTTATGGGAATACTTCCGGGAAAAAGGAGGTTGAAATCCTTTCGGAAAAACAATCGGTGTTAAATACTATTTCTGTGGAAGCAGATAAAGGGTTTAACTACGTAGATTATGATTTGTCATTAACTAAAAACGGAAGAAAAGCACTTCTTAAAGAAAATACAAGTATAGATATGGAGGCTGCTAAAAACGGAGCGTATTATTTGCCAAAAGGAACTTATTTTATTCAAATAGATGGGGAGAAAGTGAAATTTGAAGTGAAGTAGCAGTATCTAAAATACTATTTCTCCTGTTTTCAAGTTATTAGTGTAAACCAATAAAACATGAAAAC
>JAGPUY010000096.1 GCA_018067265.1 Oceanihabitans sp.
AAAATACTTCCGTCTAAAGATGTAATATCGGTATGCGCGTAGAAATGATCCCAAGTGACGTTAGCAAAATTGATAATATCGGTATCGGTAAAGGTACGCCTGTGGGTTTTCATAGACATTCCTGGTTGAATATCTTCCCAATGGTATTTAAACGGATGCTGTGGTGCTTCCTTGTATTTTGCATTTTGCTGGTAAATACCAGTAATTTCTGTAATTGTAGTTGGTGAACCTTGGATTGCTGTACGTTGTAAATAATGCTTAATTCCACGCATTCCTCCCATTTCTTCTCCACCACCGGCACGGCCTGGACCTCCATGAACTAAATATGGTAATGGCGAACCATGACCAGTACTTTCTTTAGCCATATCGCGATTAACCACCATAATACGACCGTGATGAGATGCTGCGTTTATAACATACTCTTTAGCAATCTTATCATCGTTTGTGGCAATGGATGATACTAAAGAACCTTTACCCATTTGGGCTAAAGTAATTGCTTCGTCGAGATTCTTATAAGGCATAATGGTACTTACTGGACCAAATGCTTCCCGTTCATGAATCACGGTATTTTCAAAAGGATGATCGGAACGTAATAAAATCGGACTAATAAAAGCTCCTTTTTTAGCATCTGCTCCAATGGTGTTTATTTCATCTAAACTTCCATAAACGATTTGTGCTTCTTTAGACAAATCATTTACAGAATCTCTAACTGCTTGCACTTGTTGATGACTTACTAAAGATCCCATTCTTACTTCTTTAAGTCTTGGATCTCCAATAGTTACTTTATCTAAAGCTTTTGATAATGCCGTTTGCACATCTTCTACTAAATTTTGCGGAACAATAATTCTACGTATTGCAGTACATTTTTGTCCAGCTTTCACTGTCATTTCTTTTCGGACTTCTTTAATAAACAAGTCGAATTCTGGTGTTCCAGGAACGGCATCTTCTCCTAAGATGGATGCGTTTAACGAATCGGCTTCCATGGTAAATGGCACAGATTCTTGTATCAATTGCGGATGCGCTTTCAACAAGCGTCCTACTTTTGCAGAACCCGTAAAAGTGACAACATCTTGAGATTCTACAGTATCAAGAATATTTTTTACGGTTCCGTTTATGATTTGTAATGCGCCTTCTGGTAAAATACCGGAAGCGATTATTTCTTTTGCTACAGCTTCGGCTAAATAAGAAGTGGAAGGTGCTGGTAAAACCACAGCAGGAACTCCAGCCATCCAGTTTACTGCACATTTTTCTAACATTCCCCAAACTGGGAAATTAAATGCATTAATATGCACTGCTACTCCTTTTTTAGGCACCATAATATGATGCGCCATAAAGCGTCCACCACGAGATAAATCGATAGCATCGCCTTCTACGTGATACGGTTGATTTGGGAACAGTTTACGTAAAGAAGCATTGGCGAATAAGTTTCCGAAACCTCCTTCGATGTCTATCCAACTATCTACTTTGGTTGCTCCTGTTCTATAACTTAATTCGTAAAACGCATTTTTCCTTTTGGTAAGATATAATGCTAAACTTTTAAGCATGTTTCCACGTTCTTGAAACGTCATTTTACGAAGGACTTCTCCTCCTTTTGTTCTTCCGTAGTTTAGAATTTCTGGAACGTCTAAACCTTCAATAGCGATGCTAGTAAAAGCTTCGCCAGTTACTGCATCTAGAATTGGTGTTCCTTCTTCTTTACCTGTTGTCCATTGTCCTTGGACATAGTGTTCAATCTTTCTCATGAGCTTTGTGCTATGTTTAATAAGATTTCCGTTTTCACGGAAACACGATGTTGAATTTTTTTCATCGATAAATTTATTTATCGTTACCGATACATCGGGAATCTATTTTAGGTCTTCTCCATACTATTCCGATAAAAAATCGGAATCACTCGAAGTGACGTTATTATCCTATTTTTTTTTATACCTACAAGGATTTTAAAACTTGGTAGGATTATAATCTTCTATTTGTTTAACAAAACTTTCTTCATCTTTAAAAGCAATTAAATTTCCATCCGGATCTTTAAATTTCACTACTTTTCCCCAAGCATGTTCTTGGTAATCTACTTCGATATTTTGTTTTTTAAGTACTTCCGAAATTCCTTTGACATCTGCTACATTTATTCGCAAACAGCTATAGTTTCTATTTTCTGAATTATCATCTAAATACGTGGATCTATCTTCTTTTTCAACCATTAAATAGGTTCCGAATAAATCGAAACTAGTTAATTCTTCACTCTGAAATAAAATAGGTAGGTTTAAAATTTCGGTATAAAAACGAACACATTCCTGATATGCTTTTACGTATAAAATGACACCTATTCTTTCTATTTTCATATGATTCCTTTAAAGCTCTTTATGATCGCGTATGTTTGCGTTAGCGATTGATGCGGCATCCTTTTTTATGTCAGTTCGAGTGCAATTGCTTTTTTTGCAATTTAGTATCGAGAACAAGTAAAAAAGACCTGCCTGCCGGCAGGCAGGTATAACGGAAAGCGCAACCCTTGTGGTAACGCCCAAACTATCTTACAAGTTTACATTCTCAATAATCGCAGCATACCCTTGTCCAACACCAATACACATCGTAATTAACGCGTATTTTTTGTTCTTCTCTTTTAATTCTAAAGCTGCTGAAAAAGCGACTCTTGCACCTGTAACACCAAGCGGGTGACCAATAGCAATCGCGCCTCCATTTGGATTAATTCGCGGATCGTTATCTGCCAATCCCCAAGCGCGAATACATGCCAATGCTTGCGCTGCAAAGGCTTCGTTAAGCTCAATGATATCCATATCTTCCATGGTCAATCCTGCTTTAGCCAATGCTTTATTAGAAGCTTGCACAGGACCAATCCCCATAATTCTTGGTTCGACACCAACCACTGCAGAACTTACTATTCGTGCTAATGGTTTTAGGTTGTATTTTTTTACTGCATCTGCTGAAGCGATAATAGTTGCTGCTGCTCCGTCGTTTAATCCTGAAGAGTTTCCAGCAGTTACACTTCCTCCTTCTTTTTTGAATGCAGGTCTTAGTTTTCCTAAAATCGCTAAAGAGCTTGTTGGCTTTACGAATTCATCCTTAGAAAAAAGAATTGGATCTTTCCCGCCTGCCGGACGGGCAGGTTTACGTTGTGGAATTTCAACGGTTACAATTTCTTTTGCTAAGCGGCCGTTTTCTTGTGCTTTGGTTGCTTTCTGCTGACTCCAAAGTGCAAACTTATCTTGATCTTCTCGTGAGATATTATATTTTTCGACTAGGTTTTCAGCAGTCATTCCCATGCCGTCTGTACCATACATTTGTTGCATTTTCGGATTGATAAAACGCCATCCGAAAGTAGAATCGTACATTTTAGAATCGCCTCCAAATGCCGTAGATGGTTTTGCCATTACGTATGGTCCACGCGTCATATTCTCCACGCCACCAGAAATAAACACGTCGCCATCTCCTGCTTTTATAGCTCGATTTGCGTGAATGATTGCCGATAATCCTGAACTACACAAACGGTTTACAGTTTCTCCAGGAACGGTAAATGGCAATCCGGCTAATAAAGAGGACATTCTCGCAACATTACGATTATCTTCTCCTGCTTGGTTTGCGCACCCCATTATCACATCGTCGTACGCTTCCTTTGGGATGCTTGGGTTTCTTTTTACGATTTCTGAAATTACTAATGCACCTAAATCGTCTGTTCTCACAGCAGATAATGTGCCTTTGTAGTTTCCTATTGGTGTTCTAATTCCGTCTATTATGTATGCTTCCATATTTGAAATTGAAATTGAAATGGAAGTCGAAAATTGAAACTTCTTATTTCAAATTAATATTATTTTTTTTGCGTTACTTTTTACTCATACCTACAAGGTTTTAAAAACCTCGCAGGATCACAAAAAGTTGGGCTTTCCTCTGTACCTGCCTTCCAGCAGGCAGGTCTTTTTTACTTGTTCTCGATACTAAATTGCAAAAAAAGCAATTGCACTCGAACTGACATAAAAAAGGATATCGTTTCAATCCCTAACGCAGGTACTTGCTATGTTTTACTTAGCCAATGTTTATTTTCTTTTTATAAATTCCGCATCCAGTGCGGAATGACAAATCATTTTTAATTCAAGCCCTTTTTTAGCAAGAATTATTACCAATCTTTTTGAGTTCTGTAAACCACACCTTTAAAAAGTGCAACCATTTCATCTCCTCTTTTTACTTCAATAATATTGAAACCTAATCTATTCTTTACCGTTTCTATTACAGATTCTGCAACGATATAATCGCCTTCGTTTAATGCTTCGATATGGTTAATACTGGTTTCAATAGAAACGGCATATTTACCATGGGTATTTGCCGCAAATCCGAAAGCGGTATCTGCTAAAGAATAACTAATTCCGCCATGTGCTTTATTCATGCTGTTTAGCATTTCTTTTCTAATGGTCATTCCGACTTTACATCGTCCGATTTCACATTCTAGAATTTCTATTCCTAACCAAGTGCTGTAGGCGTCTTGGGATAGCATTTTATGTGGGATTTGTTCTCCTTTCATATTCTGTTTTGTCATTGCGAGGACGAAGGACGTGGCAATCTCATTATGAGATTCTTCGCTTCGCTCTGAATGACACTCTAATTAAAAAATGTTTTGTTTTCTCTTTTCATTTTACGTAACAACGGACTACATCGATATCTATCTTCGTGATATTCGTTATACAATGCATCTACTTTTTCAACACACCAATCGATTCCTTTTTCATCTGCCCAAGC